>JBCNQO010000164.1:0-5222 GCA_039592825.1 Flavobacterium sp. | reverse complement strand
TATAGAATCATTCTAAATAAAAATTCGTCAAAATCCGAAAATTCTCACTTCAAAAAATATCGCTATGGGTTCACAGGAAGTCATTAAGATAGAAGACGATTTTTACCTGCTTCGCTTTCAGAACGATGCCTCGGAAACGTACCGCGTGGAGCGTCCGGTTTCGCAAGGGCTGATCCAATTCCATTACGGGCTAAAAGGCAAGGCCAAATTCATTTTCAACCAAGGCACTTATGCTCTGGATTTGCGAGAGGAAAAGTCGTTGCTGCTTTACAATCCACAGAAAGAATTGCCGCTGAATCTGGAATTGGCCCCGAATTCTTGGGTAATATCGGTCGTAATTTCCATCAAGAAATTTCACGCTTTATTTTCGTCCGAAGCCGAACATATCCCGTTTTTATCCGCAGGAAATCAGGACAAGAAATATTACAACGAGGCCGACATTTCGCCTTCGATGGCCATCGTGCTGAACCAGTTGTTCCATTTCAATCTGCATCCGTCCATCAAAAACCTTTATTACAAAGGAAAGGCGTATGAACTTTTGAGTCTGTATTTCAATAGGACGGAAGATCCGGATGCCGAACAATGCCCGTTTTTGATAGATGAGGAAAATGTGTTGAAGATCCGGAAGGCGAAAGACATCATCATCGCCAATATGGCCGAACCGCCCGGATTGCAAGAGCTTGCGGATCAAATCGGACTCAACTTGAAAAAACTCAAAACCGGTTTCAAGCAGATTTACGGCGATTCGGTTTATGCGTTTTTGTTCGATTACAAAATGGAGTTTGCCCGAAAATTGCTCGAAGACGGCACGCACAACGTGAACGAAGCCGGACTAAAAATCGGGTATTCTACCGCGAGTCATTTCATTTCGGCTTTCCGCAAGAAGTTCGGCACGACTCCCAAAAAGTATTTAATGTCAATTAATGTTTCGGCTTAAGACCGAATCCAAAAATAAAATTCCAACTTCATGAAAGGAGTTCTCCTTGTCAATCTCGGCTCGCCCGATTCCCCAACCGCAAAAGACGTAAAACCGTACCTCGACGAATTCCTGATGGACAAATACGTGATCGACGTGCCATTTTTGCTTCGTGCACTTTTGGTTCGCGGCATCATTCTTAGAAAACGTCCCGAGGAATCGGCTCACGCTTATTCCAAGATCTGGACAGAAGACGGATCGCCACTTATTGTGATCTCGAAAAAATTCCACGAAAAAGTCAAGGTCAAGACCGAAGTTCCGGTGGCGCTTTCTATGCGTTACGGCAAACCGAATATCGAATCTGGGCTAAAGGAATTGGCCGATCAAGGCGTGACCGACGTTTTGCTGTTTCCGCTTTATCCGCAGTATGCGATGGCTTCGACCAAGACGATCGAGGTGCTGGCCGAGGAAATCCGAAAGAAGAAATTCCCGAATATGAAGATCACCGAAGTTCCGGCGTTTTACAATCGCCCCGATTACATCAAGAATCTGGCCGACCTCATCGCCAAAAACCTCGAGAATTTCGAATACGATCATTTGCTGTTTTCTTACCACGCCATTCCCGAAAGGCACATCCGCAAGACCGATATCACGACTTCGCACTGCAAGATCAACTCGAGTTGTTGCGTGACGCCTTCGCCCGCCCACAAATTCTGCTATCGCCACCAATGCTATGAGACGACGCGTTTGGTCGTGGAGCAATTGGGAATTCCAGAAGACAAATATTCGCTTACGTTCCAATCGCGTTTGGCCGGCGACAAATGGCTCGAGCCTTACACAGACGTCGAGATCAACAAAATGCCGAACGCAGGAATCAAGAAATTGGCCGTCGTAACGCCAGCTTTCGTAGCCGATTGTTTGGAGACTTTGGAGGAAATCGCGATGCGCGCCAACGAAGATTTCAAGGAACACGGTGGCGAGGATTTCTTTGCGATTCCGTGCTTGAACGACCAGGACGATTGGTCGCAAACGGCCGCGAACTGGATAAACGATTGGGCAAAATCGGATAAAATTTTCGCCTGATGCAAGAAACCGCCGAAGATTTCGGGACGGGCGACTTGAAAAAGTTGCTCATGCGGCAAGCGGTTCCGGCTTCTGTGGGCATTTTGTTTTTAACGGTGAACATGCTCGTCGACACGATTTTGGTGGGTCGATGGGTCGGATCGATCGCGATTGCGGCTTTGACGGTCGTAACGCCGATCATCTTTTTGATGGCTTCGATAGGATTTGCCATTGGCGCTGGCGGAAGTTCTGTTTTGTCTCGGGCTTTGGGCGCCAAAAACTACGGAAAAGCCAAAAAAACGGTCGCTCACCAAATCCTGCTTACCACGATTTTGACTTTGGTTCTGATGGTCGTCGGCTTTGTTTTTTCCGATTGGATGCTGAAGCTTTTTGGCGCTCAAGGCGAAATTGTACAACCGGCCAAAGAATTCTATTTCCCGCTGCTTTTCGCCGGACCTTTGCAGGCTTTGAGCGCTATGGGAAATTCGGTGATGCGTGCCGAAGATCGTGCGCGTTACGCCATGGTCGGGATGATCGCGCCATCGGTTTTGAACCTTGTTTTCGACGTAATTTTCATCAAATTTCTCGAAATGGGCGTTTTTGGAGCCGCGCTCGCAACGTCGATTTCTTTCGCTTTCGGATTCCTTTATCTCATTTGGTATTTCGTCAAAAAGAGCAAAATCCGACTCAACCTTTCGCACTTCAAACCCGATTTCAAATTGGCCGCAGAAATTGGCGGACTGAGTTTTACGCCATTGGCCAGACAAAGCGTGATTTCGGTCTTGACCATTTTACTGAATCACCAATTGTTCTTTTTTGGCGGCGACACTTCGGTTACGGTTTACGGCATCATTTCTAAAATGCTCATGTTCGCGCTTTTTCCGGTAAACGGCATTACCGAAGGTTTCCAGCCGATTGCGGGTTTCAATTTTGGGGCAAAAAAATACGATCGGGTTCAGAAAATCGTGAAGATTGCCGTGGCTTCGGCTGCGACTTTGGCCGTGGTGATTTATGCTTTGATTCTGATTTTCGCCGAGGAAATCGTGTCGGTTTTCATCACCGATCCAGAAGTCCTGAAACAAACGCCGAATGCGCTGCGTTGGGTTTTTGCCGCTTCGCCCGTGATTGCCATTCAACTTATTGGTTCGGCTTACTTCCAATCTTCTGGAAAAGCCGTTAAATCTTTGCTTCTGACGCTTACAAAACAAGGATTTTTCCTGATTCCGCTTATTCTTTTGTTACCCGAAAAATTCGGTATTTTTGGAATATGGGTCGCGTTCCCGATTGCCGATGTCTTGTCGGTTCTGGTTACCGGAAGTTTCCTGTTTGCGTCCCTGAAAAAATTGCCCGATGGAAAGTTATAATTACCTCAAATCGCTTCACCTAATCTTCGTGATCACTTGGTTCGCGGGACTTTTCTACATTGTGCGATTGTTCGTTTACCAGATCGAGGCCTCGTCGAAACCGTCGCCAGAGAAAGAGATTTTGCAGAAACAGTACAAGATCATGACGTATCGGCTTTGGTACATCATAACCTGGCCGTCTTGCGTTTTGGCGATTTTGTTCGCGATCTCGCTTTTGTATCTGATGCCTGAATGGCTGCAACAACCTTGGATGCACGTTAAATTGGGATTTGTTTTTTTGCTGATTCTGTATCAACTGAAATGTCAGCAAATCTTCAAACAATTGCAGAATGACGAGGTGAAATACACGTCGAATTTTATGCGATTGTGGAACGAAGGCGCCACGATAATCTTGTTCGCCGTCGTGTTTCTGGTGGTTCTCAAAAATGCTTTCAACTGGATTTATGGCGTGGTGGGAATTATGGTTTTCTCGATTTTGATCATGCTCGGATTCAAGTTCTACAAACGCATCCGTCAGAAAAACAACTCGTAAATGGCCGGACTTTTCAGCATATCGCTCCGGATCAGGATCTTTCTTTCGATGATCGTTTTGATCGTTGTCGCGTCGGTTTTGCTCGCCACGATTTCGATCATCCAATTCAAGAACGAGGCCAAGGAATACCATCAGGAAAGGCTCGTTAACAAGGAAAACGCGATTACCGAACACATCAATTATGTGCTTTCGACCACGACTTATCCGCTTACGACGAAAAATCTGCCGCTTATTTTCAAGGATCGGATCCACGAACTTAGTGACATCCACAACCTCGAAATCAACATTTATGGATTGAGCGGAAAATTGCTCATTTCGTCAAAATCGTCTTTTTCGATCGATAGCGTTCCGCCGCCGGTTCCGCCTTTGGTTTTGAAACTCGTGCAATCGTCCATAGAAAAACGCTACGTCAACATCACCAATAAAGACGGCGTGAAAAACCGTTCGTCCTACTCGATAATTAAGGACGACAAGTTCAAACCGCTCGGAATTCTGAACATTCCTTATGTGGAAGACGATAGTTATTACCAGAAAGAACTTCAGAATTTCCTGATACGATTGAGTCAGGTTTACGGCTTTACGCTTGTGATCGGATTCGGGCTTGCGTACTTTTTGTCGACTTACATCACACAGACTTTGAAGACGATTTCGGACCGCATCAACGAGACGAGTTTTCTTCAGAAAAACCAGAAAATCTACATAAAAGCGAACAGTGCCGAAATCGATTCCCTCATAAAAGCTTACAATGCGATGGTGGACGATCTCGAGAAATCGGCCGTAAAATTGGCGCAATCGGAACGCGAGGAAGCGTGGCGCGAAATGGCCAAACAGGTCGCTCACGAGATCAAGAATCCGCTTACGCCTATGCGATTGACGGTTCAGAGTTTCCAGCGAAAGTTCGACCCGAACGATCCTGATTTGAAGCAAAAACTCAACGATTACAGCCAGACTTTGATCCAACAGATCGATACGATGAGCGCTGTGGCTTCGGCCTTTTCGAACTTTGCGTCTATGCCGGCACAACAGAACGAAACGCTAAATGTCGTGCAAGTTGTGGAATTGGCTTTAGATATTTTCAACGAGGATTACGTGCGATTCGAGTCATCGGAAGACGAAATCATTTCGGTAATCGACCGCACGCAACTCATCCGGATCATCACGAATCTGGTCAAGAACGCGATCCAGGCGATTCCCGAACACCGAGACGAAAAACACGTTCTGGTAAAAGTGGAAAGAGACGAGAGAGACGTCGTGATTTCTGTGGAAGACAACGGTTTTGGCATCGAACCTTATAACGCGCCCCACATTTTTGAGCCGAAATTCACCACAAAAACCAGTGGAATGGGAC
>JBCNQO010000163.1:0-5234 GCA_039592825.1 Flavobacterium sp. | reverse complement strand
GGTCGCGGGCGTAGGAATCGTCGGTTTCGCTTTCCGGAACAAGGTTTTCTCGATCATCGAACGCATCTACAAAACCGAAAAATACAAGACCATCGCGGCTTACAAAGGCAATAGTTAATCAAGAATCATCAGCAAAATCAACGATATGATCCAGGTTTCACAACTTTCCAAAAGATACAACGGCACGACCGTACTCAACATTTCCAACCTCGATATTCCGGCGGGCGAAAGCTTTGGGCTTGTAGGAAATAACGGCGCGGGCAAAACCACGTTTTTCAGCCTATTGCTCGATCTGATCGAACCCACGACGGGAAAAGTGTTAAGCAAAAATATCCAGGTCAACGCCAGCGAAGCCTGGAAACCGCACACTTCGGCTTTTCTCGACGAGAGTTTCCTTATCGGATATCTCACGGCCGAAGAATATTTCTACTTCATAGGCGACTTGAGAAAACAGAACAAAGCCGATGTGGACGCGCTTTTGGCCAAACACGAGGAATTCTTCAACGGCGAGATCCTGAACAGCAAAAAGTACCTGCGCGACCTATCTAAAGGAAACATGAAAAAAGTCGGCATCATTGCCACTTTGATCGGAAAGCCAGAAGTCGTGATTCTCGACGAACCTTTCGCGAACCTCGATCCTACGACCGTAAACCGTCTCAAAAAAATCATCCGTGAACTCGCCGACGATCCGAACGTAACGATTCTCGTTTCCAGCCACGACTTGGCGCACACGGTCGAGGTTTGCAACCGGATCGTCGCTTTGAGCAAAGGTGAAATCGTGAAAGATATCGTGACTTCGCCAGAGACTTTAAAGGAACTCGAAGAATTTTTTGCTGTTTAAAATTTGGGCGTGCCGGCGGCGGGCTTTAAAGTTGCAGAAGGCACGGGCAGTGACAGATGGTTCTCATAACAAGTTTATTTGGAAGCCGCCGTCAGGCTGTCCGCTGTATCTTTTGCCATAAAGTTCTGTATCGGTACAAAAAATAAGTTGGGCAAAAGGATGCCGCTGCCATCCTTCACGCGAAGTCCCAAAAAATAAAAATCCGTTCTTAACGCGATCCAAAATTGCCAATTGCCAAAAAACCGTATTTTTACCCGTTTATACGTTAGAAATATACTAAAAACGCCATTCGGCAGTTTATGCATAAAACGGTGACCGTCTTGAAAACCAATATATTCCGAATCTTATCGATTTTCGGCCTTATCGGCTTGGTCGTGGCTTGTTCCACCAAGCGCGATACGTTCCTTGCGCGCAATTCGCACGCCTTGAGCACCAAATACAACATTCTCTACAACGGCGATCTGGCGCTGGAAGCCGGAATGAAAGACCTTCGCACGTTGTACGGAGACGATTTCTGGGAAGTGCTTCCGGTAGAAAGAATGCAACCCGATCCCGAACAACCTACAATGGGCGGTCAACCCACGGGTCCGAAAGACCAACAGAAAAACCCGAATTTCCAGAGAGCCGAGGAAAAGGCCACGAAAGCCATCCAGAAACACTCTATGAACATTGGCGGAACCGAAGTCAATTACCAGATAGACGAAGCCCACATTTTGCTCGGAAAATCGCGTTACTACGACAAACGTTACATTCCTGCTTTGGAAGCTTTCAACTACGTGTTGTATAAGTATCCGAAAAGCAGCCGCATCTACGAGGCAAAAGTCTGGAGAGAGAAAACCAATATGCGTCTGGAAAACGACGGTTTGGCTATCACGAACCTGTCCAAATTGCTCGCAGACCCAAAAGTGAAACTCGACAAGCAAGTCTACGCAGACGCGAACGCGACTCTGGCTCAGGCTTTCATCAATACGCAACAACGCGACAGCGCCGTGGGCCGACTCAAAACGGCTTTGAAAAACACGAGAATCGACGACGAGAAAGCGCGTTACAACTTTATCATAGGTCAACTTTTCGAACAGGCCAAACAGAACGACAGCGCTTACGCGTACTTCCAGCGCGTGATCGACATGAAACGCAGCTCGCCTTGGGTTTACCGCATTCAGGCAATTGGTCACCAATCGGCTCAATTCGATTACAAGAAAGGCGACACTTTGCAGTTTGTGGAGAATTACAAGGATTTGCTCAAGGATCGTGAAAACCGTCCTTATCTCGATTGGTTGAATCACCAATTCGCTTTGTTTTACGACAAGCGCGACAAACCCAAAGAAGCGCTCAAATACTACAACAAGTCGCTCGACGCACAGCCGAAAGATGCGTATCTGAACGCCTCGAACTACCGCAATATGGCCGAAATCTATTTCAATCAGGCCAAGTACGTTACCGCAGGATTTTATTACGACAGTACGTTGGTTCACCTAACGCCAAGAACACGTGAATTCCGACTCATCGAGAAAAAGCGCATGAACCTCGAAGACGTGATCAAGTACGAGGGAATCGCCACGAGAAACCACAGCATCATCAGCGTTTACGGGATGTCCAAAGACCAACAGGTCGCGTATTACCAGGCTTACATCGACAAGCTCAAGAAGGCCGACGAAGCCGCGAAAAAACAGGCAGAGAAAGATCGCGAGAAAGCCGAAGTTTTGGCGCAATCACGTGCCGGCGATGTGGCATCTGCCGATATGGAACAGAAAAATTCGTCCAGAATGAAAGCCATGCCTGTTTCTAGAGACGAAGCCGCGCCTGCGTCCACATTCAATCCAAAGAACAATAAACCCGGAGATTTCTATTTCTACAACGCGTCTATGGTCGCCATAGGTAAGTCCGATTTCAAGAAAAATTGGGGCACTCGCGCTTATCAGGAAAACTGGCGTTTTGCAAAATCGAACGCGAAACAGGAAGACGAGAAGCCAGAAGCCGAAATGACCGAAGAAGAATTGAAGGCCAAAAGAGCGGCCGAAGAACAGGCAGAAGCGCGTTACACGACAGATTTTTACATCAGCCAACTTCCTACCGAAAAAGTCGTGATCGACAGTTTGTCCAAAGAGCGCAACTTCGCTTATTACCAACTTGGCGTCATTTATAAGGAGAAATTCAAGGAATACGAACGTTCGGCAGACAAACTCGAGAAACTGCTCGTGAGCAATCCCGAAGAACGTTTGATCTTGCCTGCGATGTACAATTTGTATAAGGTTTACGAAATCATCGACAAGCCAAAAGCCGAAGCGATGAAAGCCGACATCATAAGCCAATATCCGGAATCGCGTTACGCCCAGATTCTCAAGAATTCCCAAACCGGCGATGCTGCTCAAGCTCCGGAAGTCGCGTTCAACCAACTTTACAAGGAATACAAAGAAGGCGATTACAGAAACCTCGTTCCGAAGCTGGAAGACGCCGTAGACAAATACACGGGCGAAACGTCATTGCCGAAATTTGAGATGCTCAAAGCGATGAACACCGGAAAACTGCAAGGTGTTGAGGAATACAAGAAAGCGTTGAACTATGTCGCTTTGACGTATCCGAACCAGGCCGAAGGGAAAGAAGCCGAGACGATGTTGGGACGCGATATCGTGATGATGGAAGCACGCCAGTTCAACGACGTGACGCCAAAGAGCTGGAAACTGATTTTCCGCGCGCCAGATCCGAATGCCAAGAACATAAAGTCGCTTCAGGAAAAACTCAAGAAGTTCATTTCTGAAAGAACCGCCGACCAATTGTCGCAATCGCTCGACATTTTCACGATGGACATGAATTTCGTGGTCGTTCACGGCATCAAGACCGAACAAGGCGCCGAGGGAATCGCGTCGGTGCTCAAAGAATTTAAGGAATACAAGATTCCAGATGTGGCAATCGTGATCTCGAACGAGAATTACGCCGTGCTCCAGATGAAGAAGAATCTCGAGGAATATTTGGCCGATCCTCACAAACCTGCCGAGAAACGTGCCGCTCCGGTGTTGAAGCCAGTTCAGGAAGGTCCGAAAACGCAAACGCCTCGCGGGGCAAGAATCCCGAAAGCGAACCAAACCCAGAGTCCGACCCAAGGAACGCAACCGCCGTCAATCGGTCGTCCACCTCAGGATTCTGACGATCCTCGAAGCAATGCCATGCCTCCGGGAATGAATTCCAACAATCCGAAAGCACAATCTACAACCACTCCACCAAGAAAGTAATGTTCGACAAAAGCCCTAAATCGTACACAGATCTTTTGGGGAAAACCAACCGAATCGTTGAAGGAACGGCGATAAAAGGCGACATCATTTCCCAGGCCGACTTCCGCCTCGACGGAAAACTCATCGGCAACCTGCAATGCAGCGGCAAGATCGTGATTGGTCCGGCTGGCGCGGTTCAGGGCGATATAGTGTGCAAGAATGCCGACATTGAAGGCGTTTTCGAAGGCAAGATCCAGGTGGCCGAAATGCTCAACGTGAAAGCCAAAGCCAAAATTTTAGGACACGTAGTATGCGCCAAACTTTCGGTAGAACCCGGAGCGGCTTTTAGCGCTTCTTGTGAAATGCGTCCGCAATCCAAAAATCTTCCTGTTTATGAGCGACCAGAATCCGAAAAAGAGCAATAAATGGCTCGCGCTTATGGGAATTCCTTTCCAGATGGGCGCGATCATTTTCCTGTTCTGCTGGTTCGGGATGTGGCTCGACGAGAAAACCGGGAACGAGAATCTGTATCTGATCATCTTTTCGCTTTTGTCGGTCGCGATCGCACTTTACAACGTCATCCGTCAAGTCAACAACCTCAATAAATAAATGAGCCGCACTTTTCTTGTTTTCTGGATCGTTTTTCTGGGAATCGCCATTACCGGAAATTTTGTCCAGGAAAGTCTTTTTGCCGAGGCTTCGTCCCAATTGTTTTTTCCGGCCTGGAAAACCTATGTTTTCCACTTCGCTTCCTCGTCGTTTTTGTGCCTTATGGTCGCAATCGTGCATCGCTATGCGTACCAATCTACGGGCTTTGCGTTCGTGGGCGCCGGACTCGTGAAAATGGCGCTTTCGGTCGTTTTTTTGTCGCCTTTGATTTTCTCCGACGAGAAGAATTACATTGGCGACGTCGTGGCGTTTTTTATACCGTATTTCGTGTTTTTGACGGCCGAAGTGCTTTTCGCCGTGCGCCTGTTGAAGTCCGAACCGTCGAAATAGCCTTATAAACAGGCAGAATATCAACGTTCTGACTTTTTTTCATCTGATGTTTTCTATTGCAGATTATAGTTGTACTTTTGCAAAAAATTTTAGAAACGCAGAATTCAAATTTCCATGATTCTATTAAAACGTTTTCGTTCTTTACTCGCCATCAGCTTATTGAGTTTGTCTGTTTCCGCTTTTGC
>JBCNQO010000162.1:0-5243 GCA_039592825.1 Flavobacterium sp. | reverse complement strand
CTCGGCATTTTTCACGTCGTTGAGATTCAGACCGATGTTGTTCTTGCCAAGTCCGTAGCCGATTCCTGCGAAAAGTTGCCATTGGCGTCCCAAATCGCCTTTGTAGGAAGCGTTCAAATATAAGTTGTCGTTTCTCAAATCGACTCTTGTGGAAGTCGGTACGTTAATGCTTTTCTGGTCGATGTCAAAACGAGAGGCGTCGAAAGCCGCGTAAATCTTGAGCAATCCGTTCTCGAAGTGCTTGCGAAAAACAGCTTCACCGGACAATTGCTGAAAAGCGCGGTTCCATTTGATGTTCTGCGGAATCGCGAATTGGTAAGGCGCCAGATCGACATAAGCCGTGTTGACGCTCAACGAAGTTTTCTCCCACTTTTTGGTGTGTCCCAACCCAAGCCCTACAGTCATCAAAGCGATATCGGTTTTATTCTGGTCCGGATCGTCTATCGTGTTCAGAAGCAAAACGGACGAAAGCGCCTCGCCATATTCAGCCGAATAACCGCCAGTAGAAAAACTGATGCCGTTGAAAAGAAAAGGCGAAAAACGACCGCGCGTAGGCACATTGTTGGTGGCTGCGCCATAAGGTTGCGCCACGCGGATTCCGTCTACGAAGGTTTGGGTTTCGTCTGCTTCGCCGCCGCGCACGAAAAGGCGTCCGTCTTCGCCAACGGTTTGCGTTCCGGGCAAAGTTTGCAAAGCCGCGACGATGTTTCCGGCCGAACCTGCCGTGGTCACTATATCCAAAGGTTTCAAAACTGACACGCGAGCCTTGTCTCCGGCCTCGAACGTTCCGGCGTTTATCACCACGGCGTCCAAGGTGTTCACGCTTTCTTTGAGCTTGACCGTGATCGGCTTGAAATTCTCGATGTCAATCTCGATTTTGGACGTTTCATAAGACAGGAAAGAAACCACGAGCACTTGTTTTCCGGTTTCGGTTGTGGCGAATGCGAACGTTCCGTCTTCGGCAGAACTTGTTCCGTCGTATGAGCCGTCGATGTAAATGTTCGCACCGGGAATGCCTTTATTTTTCTCGTCGACAATTTTCCCGGTGAGTTCTTTCTGACAGAGTCCGACGAAAGTCAAAAACAAAAACGCTATTGTAAAAATTGGTTTCATGATTGCCGTTGTTTATTTATCTGGGACAAAATTGGGCAAGTGCGTCTAAGTTCTAAAAACTTCGTTACCGAACTGTAAAATTTTGGGGATGAATTGCAGCCGAAGTAATTTACCTTATATACTATCGAATGCTATCCGACAGATCGCATCTGCCAAATCTATCTTGCCCAAGAACAATTAATTGTTATATTTGGGAACCGTTAAACCAACTCAACCATGAAACACATCAAAACTCTAGCGCTTCTCGCCTTCTTTTTCGCGGTGAATTTGACTTCGGCCCAGACCGCAAGAACGAATTGGCCAAAACTCAACGACGTGATGGAAGTCGCCAACCGCATCAACATCAACATCAGCCAGAACAATCCAAGAGCGTTCGACTTTACCGAGACTTTGGTAGGCCAACTCAACCAACTAAAAAAGTCTGAAGCGCCGGCGAATTTCAAGAACAAGAAAACAGAAGACGCCATCAACCAGATTTCGGTTAAAGCCGAAGCACTGAACAACAAAGCGAAGGCAAAAGCATCTCAGGCCGAACTCAAGACGCAGTTCGCCGAGATCCAGACACTGCTGACGGGTCTTACTTCCGATCAGAAAGCCAAAAAATAAACACAAGCCCGATTTCGCCATCGGGCTTTTTTTATGCACTTGATTGTTGATTACTTTTTGAGCAGCGATGGCGAATTGTGACTTATATTTGCGTTCTCAAATTTTTGGATCATGGTTTACAAATTCAGGGCGATTCTCGACACGGAAGAAGATATTTTCCGCGACATCGCCATCAAGAACGACGATACGCTCGAAGACTTGCACAACGCTTTGGTTAACGCTTTCGGTTTTGACGGATCGGAAATGGCGTCCTTTTACACGTGCGACGAAAACTGGAACCAGGAAGACGAAATCCCGCTTTTCGACACGGGAGACGTGGCCGGTGAACAGATGGTCATGGCCGATTACCAGCTTTCGACTATACTGTCAGAAGACGAGACCAAAATCATCTACGTTTACGACTTTATGAACATGTGGACATTTCTCGTAGAATTGGCCGCGATCGAAGAAGAGCAATTAGGCGAATCGTATCCGACGGTCTTATTCAGCCATGGGGAAATGCCAGCCGAAGCGGGCGAAAAAGAATTCGAGTCCGAAAATCCAATGGACTTTGATGACGAAGACGGTTACGACGACGAAGACTTTGACGAGTTCGGCGATCACGACGGGAATTTTGAGGATTATGGGTTTGAGGAGAATTGGAACTGACGTTTCAATTGATAATTAATAATTGACAATGGATAATTATCTGTCGTTGTCAATCGCTTCCCGACCTTATTCCCTTTCGATGTTTGTTTTATCCTTTTTCCCGAAAAGCATTTGACCGACACTTGATTGCTCTCGAATATATATTTTCACACTGAATTTCACTTAACAAATACAATTGTCAATTATCAATTGTCAATTATCAATTGTCAATTATCAACTAGCCATGATCAACTTATTCAACACCCAAATCGACTCGCTGTCGCTGCACCGAGTAGGAAACAAAAGCCGTAACGAAGGCACTTTTTTGTCAGAACAGCCTTTTCACGCTTCAGACGAACTTATGCCGCTTTTGAAGGAATTTTTCTTCAAGCCGTTCCGTGAGAAAGAAGAAAATTATTACCAGTTTGCCCACGAGGTAGACCTGGAATACAACGACATGTTCAAATTGGTGACCGAACTTTTCGCCAACCCGTCGAACGTGCACGAGATTTCCAAGCGCATCACGCATCACCTTTATGAGCAATCGGGACATCCGCATATCAAAAATGGTGAGGTTTATATCGCCTACTTGACCAATATTTCGATCGACAACAACAAAGTGGACGCCATCGGGATTTTCAAGAGCGAGATCCAGCAGGACTTCTTGCAGTTTGACGAAAACGGCGAAAACCTCGAGATGCGTCTCGAGCAAGGCATCAGCCTGAACCGTATGGACAAAGGCGCGCTTATCTTCAACTACAAAAGCGAGGAAGGCTACAAGATCTTGTCTGTAGATTCCAACCGATACGACGCGCGTTACTGGCTCGAGCATTTCCTTAACGTGGACTTGTTCGAAGACGAGAACTTCATGACCAAGAAATACCTCAAGTTCTGCCAGAGCTTCGCCAAAGACGTCGTGCTTCCGGCCGAGGACAAAAAAGAGGAAGTCATGTTCATGAACCGCGCGGTGAACCATTTCGCCAAAAACGACCAATTCGAGGAAACGGCCTTTTTGAACGAGGTGATAGACAACCCAGACCTGATCCCGGAATTCAAGAACTACAAAGTAGACAAAGGCGAGAAATTCTCAATCGAGGACGTGACGACTTTCCCAATCGCGAACGCCGCTGTGTCAGACGTTAGAAAATCGATCAAGAACGTGATCAACCTCGACACGAACATCCAGATCAAACTCGATTTCATCAACCCAGAAAGCGCCGAGAAATTCGTAGAAAAAGGTTGGGACGAAGAGAAACAGATGTACTATTACCTGGTTTATTTCAACAAGGAGAACAAGTCATAACTGACGTAAATTCCAATCCCGACACTTCGGGGAAAAAATTCCAAATTCCAAAGGTTCGCTTTTAGAGTTTGGATTTTTTTTGGGCGCGTCGGCGGCAAGCAAAAAACAAGTTCGCGGCCAAAAATAAAAGCTTAGGTTCCGCGACTGCGTTCGGAGCCACCGTCGGGCTGAACGGCACTCGCTTTTGCCTAGCTTTTCGGGCTGGTCAAAGAGCTCAGGCAAAGCCGTCATCCCTCGCGCGATGTATCCGCCCGAACCAATCCTTAAATTTTAACTATTTTTCCCGCAACCAAAACAGTGTTTTCACATCCAAAGAAAACAATCAATCAATAAATAGTTATGAAACTGAAAATTTTACTTCTTGCCTGCGTCGGCATCTTGCTGTTTTCATGCACTTCCGACGATCCGGGTCAACCGTCCAACACCGAACCCATAACCGGAAACAAACTGCTCATGCTAAAGGTCGATTACACGACCAACCAATTCGAAGGCGGCACCGAATTCGAATTCAACCAACCGGCCACGACTTTCACGGTGACCAACGAGTATCAGGCGCCGGGCGACTTTGGTTGGGTCAAACTGTATTACGACGAACTCGACACCAAGATCTTCGAAGGAGAAATCCATTGGATGTGATTGGGTCAATTGCATTTTCCGCAAAGTTTCCAACCGGCGTCCGATTTCGAGCATGTCTTGACAAATGATTACGTGATACCCCAAAATGGCTTCGAGAACGTCTTCAACCCTTCGCAACTGGGCTACGACTACGAAGTGCCTTGGTCGCACGTTCAGGGTTTGGTCAAAGTGCGTCAATATCTGGCCACAAATCCGTCGGCGACCGTGAAAATCTTTTTGTATACGCCAAGTGTCGGGATCGGGAATCCGGCCGATTGGGATTGGTTTGTCCTGCTAAAGAATTGATTACTTGTGATAAAGGTTAGTTTTGGGAAACGCTCTTTTTGGGCGTTTTTCTTTTTTTCGGCAAATCGGCTAAAAATCCCGAATTTGCCGTAACAAACCAACTCGTGAATCGTTTCACAAGAACAATCATCAACTAAACACCAATCACAGTGGAAACCATCCTATCCATCCGGAATCTCAACAAAAGGTTCGGAAGAATCCACGCCGTGAACAATGTCTCTTTCGACATACAGAAAGGCAACGTCTACGGCATTCTGGGCCCGAACGGCTCGGGAAAATCGACAACTCTGGGAATCGTGCTCAATGTCGTCAACAAAACTTCGGGCGACTTTTCGTGGTTCGAAGGCAAGATCGAGCATCATGAGGCGTTGAAAAAAGTGGGCGCCATTATCGAACGTCCGAACTTCTATCCTTATATGACGGCCGTAGAAAACCTGCAACTCGTGTGCAAGATCAAAGGCATTCCTTATTATAAGGTAGAAGAAAAACTCGAGCTCGTGAAGTTGCTCGAGCGAAAAGACAGCAAGTTCCGAACGTTTTCGCTCGGAATGAAACAGCGTCTGGCGATCGCATCGGCTTTGCTCAACGATCCGGAAATCCTGATTCTGGACGAACCCACGAACGGACTCGATCCGCAAGGCATTCACCAGATCCGCGACATCATCCGTACAAT
>JBCNQO010000161.1:0-5244 GCA_039592825.1 Flavobacterium sp. | reverse complement strand
ATTCGGCTTTCGTTTCGGGACAATACGATTTCGGGAAAAATCTCGTGGCCGAAGCTTTCATGATCCAGAACTCGCGCCGACGCAATCTTCAAGGGGCGAATCCGGCTTTCAACCTGATTTCTTTCGGGATCAAGAAACAGTTCTGGGACAAAACGGCTTCGATCGGTTTGAACGCGACTTCGCCTTTCAAACGCGATATCGAGTTCCGCAACGAATCGAGCGGAAACGGTTTCTCGACTACGAGCAATTTCGCTTTCCCGATACAATCTTTCGGAATCACATTCAGCTACAGTTTTGGGAAAATGACGTTCAACCAGCCCAAAACCAAAGGCGTGAACAACGACGACATGCAACAGAACCAAAACAACGGCGGCGGCATGCCAGGACAATAAACAAGCCGAATCCAGACAGAAGAGTTGTTTGGCAGTTAATTATTGATTTTACCTTAACACGGCTTGGAGGCGCTCATTTTTTTGGGCGCTTTTTTTTTGCACTGGACGGAGGTTTTTGAATTTTTGGAATGGAGGTTTTCGGACCTTTGGGGCGGCGGAGGTTTTAGACCTAACAAATCTCTAAGATTTGTTAGGTCTGGGGCAAGGTCGCGATTTTTCGAATATCCCAATTACAGATTTTCTGTACTTTTTGTTAAATGTCAAAAGTATTTTCCGAATTCACCTTGAAGATTTGATGCTTCCATCGACAACTTCCATCGCAATGTATTTAGAAACAGGATTAAGTCTTTTGCCTTCCAAAACCGGATGAAACCCGGGACGATCGAAGAAATCGTATTGTCCGTCGTGTTTCAGATACCACACAATCGGCTCTTCTTTCCTGAAAAAAACCGTTTTGGCCGATACGCGAATCTTCCTCATTGGAAACTGGCTGTCCGAAAACAACTTCACACTATTCACGCCCGCCTGAGCCTCGCATTCCACGCGCTCGTAGTGGTCGCCTTTCCATTCCATGCAATCGCCGTCGTTCAGCGATGGCAACGTTATTATCAAAGTTCCTACGATTAGGACAATTCCCGCTATTGCTGCCAATTTCCATTTGGAGAAACCTGTCTGTGGAAATGGCGGTTCTTCTACAATCGTATCGGTTATACTTTTTGTTGGTGGACCGACTGGAGCAACCAAATCTTGTGGCGTTTCACCAAACTTTTCTTTGTTAGCCAGAAATACCTTAAACGGCCGATATTCAAAACCAATCAACATGGCCAACATTTCTACCGATTCCATATCGGCCAACGAACTTTGATTGAGCATAAAACGCACAATCGGACGGAATTTGTCGGTTTCTTTCCTGATTTTGTTCGGCTGACTCTCGTCAAACTCAAATCCAAGAAAATTCCGAAAAGTGATCAAATCCTGATGGTTTCCCTTTCGACAGATTTCAACGCACAAATTGCGCAATCTCGCTTGTGCGGGCATTGACAAATACATGGCATTCTCGCCATTCTTCACCTCATCATACCATTTCCTGAGTACGGATTTGTAGAAACTGAAATCGTCCATAGCCTGCAAGTTCGGGAATTTTCAGGACTTCCCGGGACTTTCGGGATTTTCAGGAATTCCCAGCAAACTCGGGCTTTTTGACCGCTTTACTTTGCTCCCAGATTTGTTCCGCCCAAGATGCATTGCGGGCATTTGTACAAGACAGATCGCAAAACGGTGACGCCAGCCAGACCTCGAAAAACCATTCGGGAAGTATGATTTGACTTGGTCTGCACGGCTCACTGCACTTCCCAAAAAATTTGGCGACGGCCTTTCTGGAACGAGAACCTTTTTGTCTCGCCAAGGCCTTGCCCATGTTCAATTTTTCAAAACTAGATTCACATGAAAAAAATTTTCATAATGGGATTGCTGGCTATGGCCGGAATCGCGATGACCTCTTGCAGTGCCGACGACGAAACTGCAAAAACAGGAAGTTCTAATGTGCAACTCGAAGGCAACATTGGCGGGCCAGGCGGTGGCAATATTCCAATTCCGCCTCCACCTCCACCACCAAATCCTAGAGGCTAACGGAATTTTGCTATTTTCGGGGAATGAAGCGACTTGTTTTTCATTCCCCGATTTTTTTGGTTCTGGTTTTCTTTTTTGTGCGATGTACGAATGAGTTAGCCCGCGTCGAGTCCAAATCGGAACGAGTAGATTCGCTGGCGATAAAAGTTCGAGATGCTGCGATAGATTTTCAATCGAGAGGACAATCGGACAGCGCTTTTGCCAATTTCATCAAAGCCAAAGATCTGTTCATACAGACTAAAGACAGTGCGAACGCAGCTTATTCGTTGCTGATGATGGCTGGAACCCTAAACGCACATAACGACTACGATGAGCTTCAGACCACAGCGGTCGAGGCTTTACAATATCTCAACAAAAAGAAAGATTCGGCTTATTTCCCAAGTCTTTACAACTACCTCGGAATCAGTTTTGCGATGTCTGGCGATCTGGCCAATGCAGAAAAAAACTATCGGAACGGCAAGAAATATACCTCATCGCAAATCGAAATTGCCAAATTCGACAACAACATCGCCTATGCTTATCTGGTCGCGGGAAACTACACGAAGGCTTTCGGGATTCTATCCGACATCAAGTCCAAATATGTCTTACCCGATTCAGAGCCAATGAAAGCCACAATCTTGGACAACTACGGCTTTTGCGCGTTCAAGCTTCGGAAAACGACAAATGGAAATCCGATGGCACAAGCTTTGGAGCTGCGTTTGAAAAACAACGACATCTCTGGTTTGATCTCGAGTTATGTCCATTTGGCCGAAATCGAACAAGAGTCAAATCCGAAAGAAAGTATCCGGAAAGCGGTACTAGCCGAAGAAATCGCAGGAAAAAACAATTGTGTCGCCGACAGACTCGAAGCCATCCAATTCATTGTCAAGAATGCCAATCCCGAAGTATCTAAAAATTTCGCCAAAACATATCTAAGAGTTTCCGACAGTTTACAACTTGCCAATCGAAAAGCCCGCAACTCTTTTGCGCTTTTCAAGTACAGCTACGTCAAAGAACGAGAGCGGAGTTTGATAAAAGAAGCCAAATACGAACTCGAGATCCAAAACGAAAGATTGACAAGAATTGCCGTTACGTTATTTGCCTTGCTTTTGATTGGAGCGATCATTTGGATTACGCTTTATTTTATCAAACGCTCCAAACGCATCAAGAGAGAAGCCACCTACGAAGCAGAAGTAAGATTCTCGAAAACGCTGCACGACGATCTGGCCAACCAGATCCACCGAACGATCGTGTTTGCCGAAACCCAAAAACTCGAAGAACCCGAAAACAAGGAAACGCTTTTGAGCCGTCTCGACTCGATTTATGTGGGCACGCGCAGCATTTCGCGAGACAACAGCGACGTTCCCGAAGACGGCGATTTCGCGAAACTCGTTTACGATTTGCTTCAGGAGTACAATTCGGGTGAGTGCAAGATTATCATTCAGGGACTTTTCGAGATAAAATGGCAGGAGTTGGCGCATTTCAAACGAATCGAATTTTACCGCATTTTGCAGGAACTTCTGGCCAATATGCGAAAGCACAGCAAATGTTCACTGGCATTTTTTTCTTTTTCGGAACAAGGGAAAAACATCATTTTTGAGTACAAAGACAACGGTTTGGGACACGATGCGGAATCGACCGTGAGAAAAAATGGACTGCGGATTATGGAAAACCGTATTTCTGAGCTAAAAGGAAAATCTACATTTGACTCGACGCCCGGAAATGGTTTCAGGGCGCGAATCGAATTCCCGAAATAAGCTATGAAAAAGTTCCAGAAAATTCTTGTCGCCGAAGATTTTGACGCCTATAATGTTGCGGTTCGCGACGCCTTGAGCACGCTCGACATTGCCGAAACCGCTCACGTGAGCTATTGCGACGACGCTTTGATCAAACTCAAGAAAAGCCTTCAGGACGAAGAACCTTTCGATTTGCTGATTACCGATTTGTCGTTCAAGCCAGATCATAGAAAAATCGTGCTTACGTCTGGTCAGGAATTGATTGCCGCGGCCATGGAAATCCAGCCTTCGTTAAAGGTTATCGTGTATTCCATCGAGGATCGTCCGCATTTGGTGCAATACCTTTTTGAGGAATTGGACATTGACGGATATATTCTGAAAGGACGCGAAAATATTCCCGAAATCAGGAAAGCGATCGACAAGATCCAAAGTGGTTCGCGATACATTTCGCACGAACTTTCTCACGTTCTGAACAACAAATCTCTGGACGAAATCGATGCGACAGACCGAAAACTTTTGGGCTTATTATCGAAAGGATTGACCCAGGTACAAATTTCGGACATCTTCAAAACCGAAGGCACAAAAGGCGCGAGCACGAGCAGCATCGAAAAACGCATCGCCAGACTCAAGGTTATCTTGCGCGCCGAAAGCAAAAACATTGGGCCATTAATCGCGGTCGCCAAAGAACTCGGGTTGGCATGAGGCATTTCCTGATTGTCGTTTTTTTGCTTTTTTGCGGATTTGTTTTTGGACAAGTGCGCGTCTGTAGCTGGAATCTGTGCGACATGGGAAAGTCGAAAACCAACGAAACCATCGGCTTTATCGCCAATCAGATCAAGGATTTTGACGTTGTGGCGCTTCAGGAAATCGTGGCCGGAAACGGTGGCGCTCAGGCTGTGGCGCGTTTGGTGGACGAACTCAACAGAAGCGGTTCCAAATGGGATTTTGTCGTAAGCGATCCCACCGAAGGCACGCGTCAGAAAAAGGAGCGTTATGCTTTTCTGTGGAAACCGTCCAAAGTAAAAATCGTCCGAAAACCTTGGCTCGACAAGCATTTCAGGAGCCAGATCGAGCGCGAACCTTTTTTTGGGACATTCCGATACAATGGCAAAGATTTCACTTTGGTGAACTTCCACGCGATCACGAAACGGCTTCAGCCCGAAACCGAGATCAAGCACTTCAAGTTCTATTCCGAAAAATATCCGAACCACAACCTTATTTTTATGGGCGACTTTAATTGTCCTCAAAATCACACCGTTTTCAATCCGATCAAAAAAATGGGATTCGAACCCGCTTTCGTCAGGATCAAAACCACTTTGAAAATGAAGTGCAAAAACGGCTGCACAGCTTCGGAATTCGACAATATCTTCTACAAAAAATCATCCGTAAAAGCAAAAACCAAAGGCGTTCTGGACTTCTACAAATCATTTCCCGACTTGCACGAAACCCGAAAAATTTCGGATCATTTGCCGATTTGGGCAGAGCTGGAATTGCTGTAATTACGGAAA
>JBCNQO010000160.1:0-5247 GCA_039592825.1 Flavobacterium sp. | reverse complement strand
CAGAAAGCCAAGTTCACGTACGACGTCGATTACGAGAAGTCAAAGTCTGAACCAAAAATCTCTGTTAAGGAATTCAAGGCTTTCCAAAACACGCCATTGTCTGATGTAAAAACGGTCGATTTTCCTTTTTCGGACGACATCGAAGACGCGTTCACGGTGCGTTTGATGGATCGCGAGTGGATCGTAAACCAATTCACGGGCGAAATCCTCAGTGAAAAAATCGCGCCACCAACCGAAACTTTGCTGCGAATGAGCCAAACGCTTCACACCGGACGCACGAATCTGGTTTGGGCAATGATTCTGGCGATCGCTTGCGTGAACATCATTTTCTTTATTTACTCCGGATTCGCGATGACTTTGAAGCGTCGCAGCTCGAGAATCAAGAACAAGTTCAAGGCGAAAGAAGCCGAAATAATCGTTTTAGCCGGATCGGAAAACGGAAGTACGATGGGCTTTGCGAAAGCTTTGCATTTGGCCTTGATCAAAGCCGGACAAAAATCGCATTTCACCGAACTGAACAATTACCGAACTTTTGAATCTGCCAAACACATTGTTGTGATTACCGCGACTTACGGCAACGGAGAAGCGCCGACGAACTCTAAAAAAGCACTTTCGCTCATCGAAAAACAGTCGCAAAACCAAGCCGTGAATTTCTCCGTAGTTGGTTTCGGATCTCATAATTATCCCGATTTTTGCCAGTTCGCTTACGAGGTTTACAACGCCATGTCGCTTCACGAAAACCTGAATCCGTTTTTGGAGATTCGCACCGTGAACGACAAATCGATCGAAAGTTTTACAGAATTTGTTTCGGAATGGTCGAACAAGGCCGGAATCAAACTCGATATCGATTTGAAATCGGTTGCCGAAAAACCAAAGAAACTCAAGACTTTCAAGGTTGTCGCCAAAACCGAGTCGGAAGTTGACGGCGCTTTTCTGGTTACGCTCGAAGCCGTCAAACACAAGAAATTCCAGTCGGGCGACTTGCTCAACATTTATCCGGCGAACGACCATCGCGAACGCCAATATTCGATCGGGAAAATCGGAAAATCTTTGCTGTTGAGCGTCAAAAGACACGAATTCGGTCTTGGTTCGCAGTTTTTGTATCAGCTACAAATCGGGCAAACCGTAAAAGCGAGAATCGTAAAGAATGACGAATTCCACTTCGACCAAAAATCCAAACAATCGATCCTGATCTCGAACGGAACCGGAATCGCGCCATTTCTGGGAATGATAGCCGAGAACAATCCTATGGCCGAATGTCATTTGTACAGCGGTTTCCGAAACTCCGAATCTTTCGAACCTTACAAGTCTTTGCTAGACGAAAAGCTCGAAAGCGGGAAATTGTCGCGACTTCATTTGGCTTATTCGCGAGAAGGCGAACACGTTTACGTAAAAGATCTGCTCAAACGCGATTCCAAATTCGTGTCCGAAGTATTGAAAAACAACGGCCAAATCATGCTTTGCGGTTCATTGGCGATGCAGAACAACGTGCTCGAATTGCTGTCTGACATCTGCGAAAGCGAACTCGACCAACCTTTGAGCCATTTCCAGTCGAATGGCCAAATCAAAATGGATTGTTATTGAGGTTTTCCGCCTTTGAAATTGCGGTACACGATGTAGCCGAAAACGCCGATTTGAAAAACCATGGCCAGAATAAGCCAAAGTTCGGCATTGCCAACGTGTTGGATTTTGAGGAATGCGGCGCCAACTACGGCCAACATTCCGGCCAATAAAAGCAAGATTACGGTTTTACCTTTCATTTGATTCGTTTTTGGTTTCGGGTACATATTCAATAATGTCTGCCGGCTGGCAATCGAGCACTTCACAAATCGCTTCCAAAGTCGCGAAACGGATCGCTTTTGCCTTGCCCGTTTTAAGGATCGACAGGTTGGCCGTCGTCATCCCAATCCGGTCGGCGAGTTCGTTGGAACGCATCTTGCGCTTGGCCAACATCACGTCTACGTTGATTATTATCGGCATTAGAGTGTAAGGTCGTTTTCTTCTTTCAAGTGTTTGGCATTGTTGAAAATCGTCGACAGCGCCAATAGGAAAAGTCCTAGAATCGCGAACGGAAACAACATGAATGCGTTGATCGCGCGCGCCAATTCGTCTGCTTCGGCAAATCCGAAAGGCAAAACCAACACCAAAGCTACGGCAAACAACACGACAATTCCCGATTTACGGAAATTCCGCACGACCGTTTCGTTGAAAAATTCGCCTTTGGTGAACTGCGCGATCGCTTCCCGAACCAAATGGATCGCGTAGGCAAACAGCGCCAGGCACAAAATCAGGACGAAAGTCACGATGCTCGACGGTTCGAAATCGCCTCCGGTCGCCAGATAGCTAATCATTCCCAATGCTCCGAAAACCATGAAAACGGCCACCGAAAGAATTCCCAAATAGAACAGATCTACGCAGATCATTAAAATCCTGATGCTTCTCATAACGTCAAATCGTTTTCTTCCTTGAGGTTTTTGGCAATCTTGAAAACTTCGCTCAAGACCATGAAAAACAAGGCCAAAGCTACCGATAGAATGCCCGAGTCGAAGCTTCCTATTTCCAAATCCAGCCCAACTTTCTGGTGTATTAACGCGCGGTAAATGAACGATGGAACACCAAACAAAAGTGTCGAACCCAAAAGACAAATTCCGACTTTATTAAAATTCCTGATTACCTCATCGGTAAAAATTTCCCGCTTGACAAACGATTTCACGTTTCTTCTCAAATACTGTATCGCTTTCACGAAAAGTCCGGCGGCAACCAGCCAAAGAAGTAGCAACGTCCTTGCGCCCCAATTGTCAACCAAAAGTTCCTGGCCATTTACCTTCATTTCGATACTATCAGAATTGAAGACGAATATCGGCACAAGAACCAAAGCGCCAGCGAAAGACAGAACGCCGAAAAAGAAAAACAGATCAAGGCAAGTTTTTAGAATGTTTAATTTTCTCATTTTTATGTTTATTGGTTGGGGCAAATGTAGATAAATTATCGAATAACAATAATTTTTTATCAAAAAACTTTTAGTAATTATCTTTTTTGTAGCCTATCCAAAGCTCGCGCCTAGCTTTCTTGCCCGCCGCTTTTTTTGAATCGCGCCTAGCGTGGCTTCCTGTGGTCGCCCGCTTTTCGCGTCAAAAAATAGCGCCGGCCTTCAAAAGGCTAAACGCGGCTTTGGGGCTAATAAACCTGCTTTCACGCTTAGACCGATTTCCCTAATTTTACAAAATGGACTTCCCGAAAAAACTGCTTGAAAAACTCCAGAAGCGCGAAAAGGAAAACGCGTTGAGACACCTTTCCTCACCCGAATTCCGCGTAGATTTCTACTCGAACGACTATATTGGTTTCTCGCGTTCCAAAGCCATTTTCGACCACACGCACGAATTCCTTTCGGCTCAAAACCTGTCGGTGAACGGCTCGACCGGATCGCGCCTCATTTCGGGCAATCACGCCATTTACGAACAAACCGAAACCTTTATCGCCAACTTTCACAACAGCAAATCGGCTTTGATCTTCAACTCGGGTTACGATGCCAACGTTGGGTTTTTCAGCTCGGTTCCACAGCGAGGCGACATAATTCTGTACGACGAATTGTGCCACGCCTCGATCCGCGACGGCATTGGGTTATCGCGTGCAAAATCGTTCAAATTCGGGCACAACGACCTCGAAGAATTAGAGCGACTTATCTCCAAATTCCAGTCGGCAGAAAGCCAGGTTTACGTCGTCACGGAATCTATATTTTCCATGGACGGAGACGCGCCAAACCTGGAACAATTATCCCAAATCACAGAAAATCAAAACTGTCTTTTGGTAATTGACGAAGCCCATGCGCTTGGCGTTTTTGGAGAAAACGGTTCGGGCTTGATTCAGCAAAATCGACTAGCAACCAAAGTTTTCGCCCGAATCATGACTTTCGGAAAAGGTCTGGGCTGTCACGGCGCGGCAATTTTGGGCTCGAACGAACTGCGCAACTATCTTTTGAATTTTACCCGAAGTTTCATTTATACCACGGCGCTTCCGCCCCATTCCGTGGCTACGATTTTGTCGGCTTACCAGCATTTGCGAACGACAGAAAGCATTTCCAGATTGTCCGAAATCATCTCGCACTTCAACCGCGAAAAGAACCGATTGTCTTTGAAACCGATGTTCGTTTACAGCAAATCGGCGATTCAATGCGCAATAATTCCCGGCAATGCCAAAGTGAAATCTGTAGCCGAAAAACTACAGAATCGTGGTTTTGGCGTGAAAGCGATCTTGTCGCCAACCGTTCCCGAAGGCCAGGAAAGACTGCGCATTTGCCTGCATTCGTACAATTCCGAAGCTGAAGTGACCGAACTTTTGGAGTATTTGTGCGAACTTGTGTTCTAAAATGCATAACGTGGTCAACTTGGCTTTACAGCAAAAACACTTGAGATGAAAGCTGCAAAATTCGCTCTATTAACAATCGTGTTTGCCACAATTTCCTGCCGAAACTCCGCCTCGGATTTTACGTCTAAGAAACAGATAGGCGTTTGCCAGCAAAATCAAGGCATGATCGCCTACGAGGTTTTCCTGTATGCCGATTCGACTTTTTACCTGCCGAGCGACAATGCTTTTATTGAGGAATCTTACGGCGATTTCCGCATCAAAAATGACACGGTTTATTTCAATACTACTGGCGGTGAACTCAGTTTGTGCGAGCGTTATCGATTAAATCGCGAGAACGATCTTTTGGTTCCTATTGATTGCCCGAACGAGAAATTCGGTTTTGATAAACTGGTGATTTCGTTTTCGGAATAGATCGATCAGTGTCCGGCAAACATACTCAACAATTCTTCCAACGCATTTTCAGAATGCATCAATTTCCCGTTCTCTAAAGATTCCAAAGCAGCTTCGGCAGCTCGTTTACGCATCTCAACTTCATAAGCCGCGATTGCTTCTGCAATTGAACCGAACTCGTCTGAGGTCAAACATTTGCTCAACTCCAACGCGTCCAGCATCGCCATGTTTGCGCCTTCGCCAGCAAATGGCGGCATAACGTGAGCCGCGTCTCCAATCATCGTGAGGTTCGTCAACGTTTTCCAGTTTTGGTCGAATGGCGCGCAGTAAATTGGTCTTGGAATGATCGGAAGTGCCGCGTTTTCCAGGATTTCGTCCCAAACCGAATCCCATTGTGCATATTCTTTGTGGAACCAATCGAGCAATTGTTTTCTGTCGGAAAAATCCAAACCACTTTGTTTTGTCCAATTTTCGTCGGTTTTGAAACTCAGG
>JBCNQO010000016.1:0-10074 GCA_039592825.1 Flavobacterium sp. | reverse complement strand
GACGCAAACAGGATCCGAATGGCGCTTATGCGGCGGTGATCCCGAAGTTCGTCATGCAACTGATCGCGAAAGAAAGTCCGGTGATAAATGGCGATGGAAGCTATTCGAGAGACTTTACCTACATAGATAACGTGGTCCAGATGAACGAGCTGGCGATGCTGACACAAAATCCGGAAGCGATCAACACCGTTTACAATGTGGCTTTCGGCGAACGCACCTCGCTCACCGAACTCGTGTCGAAACTCAAGGAATTCCTTTCGGAATACGACAATGGTATTTCAGATGTGGAAACCGTTTACGGCCCGAACCGATCCGGAGACGTACCGCATTCGCTGGCGAGCATCGACAAAGCCAGACAGCTTTTGAACTATAAGCCCGAATTCTCGTTCGCCCAAGGTCTTAAGAAGGCCGTGGCGTGGTATTGGGAGAATCTGCGCCAATAAACCAACCCGATTTGTCGAAAGGCAATCGTATATTTGCAAACCGAAATAAACAACAATGAAAATCACGAAAATTTGCTGCATCGGCGCCGGATACGTAGGAGGACCTACAATGGCCGTGATCGCACAAAATTGTCCCGATATAAAAGTTACCGTAGTCGATCTCAACGAAGAGCGAATCGCCCAATGGAACAATCCCGATGTAGAAAAAATTCCAATCTACGAACCAGGATTGAGCGAAATCGTGGGTAACACCAGAGGCAAAAACCTGTTCTTTTCTACAGAGGTAGACAAAGCCATAGACGAAGCCCAGATGATCTTCATCTCGGTGAACACGCCAACCAAGACTTACGGTTCGGGCAAAGGCATGGCAGCCGATTTGAAGTATATCGAACTTTGCGCACGACAGATCGCAAGAGTCGCCAAAAACGACAAGATCGTCGTAGAGAAATCGACTTTGCCTGTCAGAACCGCAGAAGCCATAAAAAGCATTCTCGACCACACCGGAAACGGCGTGCAGTTCCAGATCTTGTCAAACCCGGAATTCCTTGCAGAAGGAACGGCGGTGCAGGATTTGTTGAATCCGGATCGCGTGCTTATCGGCGGAGACACATCTCCAGAAGGCGAAGCGGCCATCCAATCTTTGGTGGAAGTTTACGCGAATTGGGTTTCAAAAGACAAAATATTGACCACAAACGTCTGGTCTTCGGAACTTTCCAAGCTTACGGCCAACGCATTTCTCGCCCAGCGCGTTTCCTCTATCAACGCCATTTCGGAGTTGTGCGAAAAAACGGGTGCAGACGTGAACGAGGTGGCGCGCGCAATTGGAATGGACAGCCGAATCGGGCCTAAATTCCTAAAATCATCGGTTGGTTTTGGCGGATCTTGTTTCCAGAAAGACATCCTGAATCTCGTATACATCGCAAAATCGTTCGGTTTGCGCGAAGTTGCCGACTATTGGGAACAGGTCATCATCATGAACGACCACCAGAAACGCCGTTTTGCCAACAAGATCGTCAGTACTTTATACAACACGGTTGCAGACAAGAAAATCGCGTTTTTGGGCTGGGCTTTCAAGAAAGACACGAATGATACACGCGAATCTGCCGCCATTTACGTGGCTCGTGATTTGGTAGCCGAACAGGCGAATATCGCGGTTTTCGATCCGAAAGTTGAGCACGATCAGGTAGAAATGGATCTCGATTACCTGAACGTTTCCGAAAGGTCGAAAAAGCGCGTCACTTCTTACGCGAGTCCTTACGAAGCCTGCTCGTCGGCTCATGCCATTGCGGTTTTGACCGAATGGGACGAATTCAAGGACTACGATTGGAACCTGATCTACAAAAACATGCAGAAACCGGCATTCATTTTCGACGGACGCAATTTGCTCGACGGAAATAAATTGGCCGAAATAGGTTTCGTTTACAAATCCATCGGATCTTAAAATGGAGAAAAAAATAGCTGTCATCGGTTTGGGATATGTCGGATTGCCGCTCGCAAGGCTTTTCGCGACGAAATATCCCGTGGTAGGATTTGACATCAACAAAAATCGCATTTCCGAACTCAATTCCGGGAAAGACAGCACGCTCGAGGTAGAAGATGCTTTGCTGCAATCGGTTCTCGTGCAGACGCCTTTGCAAGGAAACGGGCTTTTCTGTTCCGACAACATCGAAGACCTCAAAGGCTGCAATTATTTTGTGGTGACTGTTCCGACGCCGGTCGACAAGAACAATCGCCCCGATCTGACGCCTTTGTACAAATCGTCCGAAACAGTTGCCAAAGCGTTGAAAAAAGGCGATATCGTCATTTACGAGTCTACGGTTTATCCCGGCGTGACCGAAGACGAATGCATTCCGGTTCTTGAAAAAGTCAGCGGATTGAAGTTCAACGAAGATTTCTTCGCCGGATATTCTCCAGAAAGGATCAATCCCGGAGACAAAGAACACACGGTCGAAAAAATCCTCAAGATAACGTCTGGCTCGAATCCGGAAACGGCCCAAAAAGTAGACGATCTATACAATTCGGTGATTTCTGCCGGAACGCATTTGGCGCCATCGATCAAGGTTGCCGAAGCCGCGAAAGTCATCGAGAACTCACAGCGCGACATCAACATCGCTTTCGTGAACGAACTGGCCAAGATTTTCAACATCATGGGAATCAATACCAAAGATGTGTTGCAGGCCGCGGGCACAAAGTGGAATTTCCTTCCTTTCAAACCCGGTTTGGTTGGCGGACATTGCATCGGAGTCGATCCTTACTACCTCGCACAAAAAGCACAGGAATTGGGTTATCATCCCGAAATTATCCTGGCCGGACGCCGATTGAACGACAGTATGGGCGAATACGTGGCTTCGTCTGTGGTAAAACTCATGATCAAAAAGAACATCAAAGTTAATGCGGCTAAGGTTTTGCTTTTGGGCTTTACGTTCAAGGAAAATTGTCCCGATGTGAGAAACACCAAAATCGTAGATGTCGTAAAGGCTTTGCACGATTTCAGATTGAACGTCACGATTTACGATCCTTGGGCCAATCCGGAAGAAGTCATGCACGAATACGGCATCGAAACCACGACAGAGCGCCCGACAGATAAATTCGATACCATAATTTTGGGTGTCGCCCACAACGAATTCCTGTCGCTCGACCTCGATCAGTTCAAGAAAGAACTCGCGGTGGTTTATGATGTGAAAGGTGTGTTGCAAACAGAAGTCGACGGCTGTCTTTAAAAGAAAAACATGAAAAAGATTCTAATTACGGGCGGAGCAGGCTTTATAGGATCTCACGTGGTGAGACGTTTCGTCAACAATTATCCCAACTATCGGATTTTCAACCTCGACGCCTTGACTTACGCGGGCAATCTCGAGAATATTTCAGATATCGAGAACAAGCCGAATTATACGTTCGTCAAAGGCGATATTACAGATGCGGCCTTTATAGACGCGCTTTTCGCCGAACACGAATTCGACGGCGTGTTGCACCTGGCGGCCGAATCTCACGTAGATCGCTCGATTACCGATCCTTTGGCGTTCGTGAAAACCAATATCTTCGGAACCGTGAATTTGCTGAACGCGGCAAAATCCGTCTGGAAAGGAAAAGAAGAAGGAAAGCGTTTCTACCACATTTCAACCGATGAGGTTTACGGATCGCTTGGCGCGGAAGGATTCTTTACAGAAGAAACGCCATACGACCCGAATTCGCCTTATTCCGCATCAAAAGCGGGTTCCGACCATTTCGTGCGTGCTTACGGCGAGACTTACGGTTTGCCTTATGTTTTGACGAATTGTTCGAACAATTACGGCCCGAACCATTTTCCGGAAAAACTCATTCCGCTTTTCATCAACAATATCATCAACGAAAAACCGCTTCCGGTCTATGGAGACGGAAAATACACGCGCGACTGGCTTTTTGTGGAAGATCACGCGCGTGCGATCGACCTCGTTTTTCACGAAGGAAAGAACCACGAAACCTACAATATTGGTGGTTTCAACGAATGGCAGAACATAGACCTCGTAAAACTTTTGTGCCAGCTTATGGACAAAAAGTTAGGTAGGGAAGAAGGCGCGTCCGAAAAGCTTATCACGTATGTGAAAGACCGTCCGGGACACGATTTGCGCTATGCGATCGATGCGACCAAGATCAATAAGGAATTGGGCTGGAAACCGTCGGTGACTTTCGAGCAAGGTCTTGCACTTACCATAGATTGGTATTTCGATAACCAGGATTGGCTGAACCACGTGACTTCGGGCGAATACGCCAACTACTACGACAAGCAGTACAACCACTAAGATGAGCCAACTCAAGAAAGGAGCGGCGCTTTCGTATCTCACGATCATCCTGACCAACGTCGTCGGACTGGCGCTCACACCTTTTATCATCAAGTATCTCGGCAACGACGAATACGGGCTTTACACGTTGATTGGCGCGCTCGTCGGCTATATTTCGGTGCTCGATTTCGGGCTGAACAATACTATTATCCGATTCGTCGCGAAGTATCGTGCAAAAGAGGATAAAGTGGGCGAACAGAATTTCCTGGCCACGGTAATGCTCATTTACGCCGCGATTTCGGTACTTATCGTTTTGGCCGGAATCGGCATGTATTTCAACATAGAATCGGTTTTCGACACCTTGACTTCGGGCGAACTTTACAAAGCCAAAGTCATGTTCGCGATCCTGATTTTCAACCTCGCGATCAGTTTGCCAGGCGGCGCGTTCACGGCCATTTGTTCGGCTTACGAGCATTTCGTTTTTCCGCGTTCGGTTTTGATCGTCAAGTATTTGCTGCGTTCGGTTACGGTTGTGGCTTTGCTGATGTTCGGCGGACGAGCGATTTCAATCGTAGTGCTCGACACGGTTTTGAACGTCTTGGTCGTTTTGCTCAATCTCTACTATGCTTTCAAAGTCCTGAAAGTGCGTTTCAAGCTCCAATCGTTCGACAAAGGTTTCGTAAAAGAGATTTTCGCTTATTCAATATGGATTTTCGTCTTCGCTTTGGTCGGACAATTCCAATGGCAAAGCGGACAAGTCATTCTGGGAACTGTGGCGCGTCCGGATTCGGTTGCTGTTTACGGCGTCGGGATTTTGCTTGGAACATCTTATGGCGCTTTTTCTACGGCAATTTCGGGCGTTTTTCTGCCAAGAGCCACGACCATGACTGTAAAAGAGGCTTCATCCGAAGAACTGACTTCAATGATGATCCGCATAGGAAGATTCTCGCTTTTGGTTTTAGCGATGATTTTGGGCGGATTTCTGGTCTTCGGACAGCAATTTATCGAACTCTGGGTAGGAAAAGACTACGCCGACTCGTGGACAATCTCGCTGGTCATCATGATTTCGTACACTTTGCCACTTACCCAATCTTTCGCCAATTCCATACTCGAAGCCCGAAGTTTATTCGTGTTCAAAGCTTTGGTCTACATTTCATTGATCGCGATAGGAACGGGAATCGGTGCACTTCTCGTACCCGATTTCGGTCCGCCGGGAATGGTTTACGGAGCCGCGGGCGGATGGATTCTGGCGCAGATCGTCATGAACATTTACTACAACAAAGTCGTGAAATTACAGATGTGGCGCTTTTTCAAGGAATTGCTCGCGGGCATTTTGCCGGTTTTCATTCTTTTGGTCGCTGTCGGATACGGCATTGACCAGATTCCGGGAAGTGGCTGGTTCAACCTCGCGCTCAAATTGTCGGTTTTCGTTTCCGTTTACGCCATAGCGATTTTCAAGTTTGGGATGAACGCCTACGAACGCCAGACTTTTTCCCAATTCATTCCGTTTTTAAACCGATTCACACATGCTTGAATTAAACGCGCTTCGATTTGAGAACGGCGGGAAACGCATCGTTTACGACTATTCGTACGACAACTCGATTTCCAAATATTTCAACAAGAAAGAACCTTTTTTTGTGGAATATGGGATAGACGTAAGCCAGATTCCGACGAGTCTCGCGGTCATTCCGTTTCTCGCGAATTTCGTCCCGATCTCTTGGTTTGCAGGATTTGACGTTCACGTGGCCGAAGCCGATGCGACGTTCGTGAATTCATTGTCTGAACTCAAAAAAGAGTTCTCGGTGCATTTTTCGGAAATCGACCAGAATACCAAACTTACGGCGAAAAACATCGTCGCGAATACAATCGACTCCAACGAAACGGCCTTGTTGTTCAGCGGCGGACTCGATGCGTTCGAAGCCCTGACGCGCAACATCGACCAGAATCCCGTTCTGGTTTCGGTTTGGGGCGCCGACATTGATTTATCCGACACCAAACGTTGGGACGAATTCCAGCGGTACAATTCCGAAGAGACAATCATCGACCAAAGCCGCGTGCAATACGTGAAAACGAACATTCGCGCTTTCTACACGCACCACGTCGATCTTTTGGCCGACATCAGTTGGTGGGGAAAAATCCAGCACGGAATGGCGCTCATAAGCGTGATCGCACCTTTGAGCCCGATTTTGGGAATAAAGACCGTGATGATCGCTTCGTCTAACACGGGCGAAGTTTCTTTCGGTTGGGGTTCCACATCCGAAACCGACGAAAAAGTGAAATGGGCGAACATGAAAGTCATTCACGACGGTTTCCAGTTCCGACGCACGCAAAAGATCGAGAACATCGTTTCGTTCGCCAAAAAAACCGGCAACCATCCGCAATTGCGCGTTTGTTATTCCGAATTGAGACAAGGTAAAAACTGTAGCCAATGTGCCAAATGCCAGCGCACGATGTTCGGTTTTATGCTCGATGGCGCGAATCCGGACGACTTCGGTTTTAAGCTTCCGTCAAATTTCTATGAACTGCTTTTCGCCAATTTTGAAGGTCCGGTGAGCATGACAACAGGCGTGGCCTACGAATGGCGCTGCTTGCAGGAAAAAGCCGCTTCGTCGAAAACCCCGTTTTTCATCGCCAATGCCGAATTGGAGAAAAATAATATCGCTACATTTGCCCAGCTGCCGTTGGATACCATGGTCAACCGGAATGTTGATTCCCAATTGCAAAAAAAACGACTCAAATTCATGCTCGTGCATAAGTTTCCGACGTTGTTCAAGTGGTATCTCAAAATAAGGCAAGCGATGGCCAAAACATGAAATACGGACTGCTCAAATACGACGAAAACAAGCGCTTCTACAACGTAGGCGACAATATTCAAAGCCTTGCCGCCAAACAGTTTCTTCCGCAAGTGGACGAACTTATCAACCGCGAGCATCTGGGCGATTATCACAAAGGCGAAACCAAGATCATCCTGAACGGTTGGTTCACGCACAACATCCACAATTGGGTGCCAAGCGAAGACCTCGATCCGCTTTTCGTTTCTTTCCACATCAACAACACGGCCGCGCCTTATATGTTGAGCGAAAAGGGAATTGCGTATCTCAAGAAGCACGAACCAATCGGCTGTCGCGACCAATTTTCGGTAGACACTTTGAAAGCCAAAGGAATCGACGCTTATTTCACGGGCTGTCTTACCTTGACTTTGGACACTTATAAAGTTGATGATTCCGAACGTACAGATGATATTTACATAGTCGATCCGCTTTACAGTTATCCGTCTTGGGAAAAAGTAAGCTACAACTGGAAAACGTTGCTGCTCGGTTTCAAAAGCGGAAAAATCTGGCAATTGGGCGACAAGGAGAAACATCTGAAAAACTTTATTTCAGAAGACCTTCTCAAATCGGCACACCATATCAATCAGGAACCGCCGGCCAACACGCACACAGACGAACAGAAGTTTGAACTGGCCGAGGAAATCCTCAAAAAATACGCACGCGCCAAACTCGTGATCACTTCGAGAATCCATTGCGCTTTGCCTTGTCTCGCACTGGGAACTCCGGTTATTTTCGTGAATGGCTTCGACAGTTTCGTCGATTCTTGCCGCTTCGACGGAATTCTCGATTTGTTCAACCGAGTCGACATAAACGCCAAAACCGGGGAATTCACGACCAATTTCGGCCTCGACGGAAAAATCGATGCGAACACCATGGTCAAGAATTTCGAGAAACACCACGCATTGGCCGAACCTTTGAAAGCCAAATGCCGCGAGTTCATCGCCAAAAAATCAGAACTCTTAAAACCAGAAACCGTATGAGGAACTGGCTGCGCAGGATTTACTTCAGGTTGCGATCGAACGTGACCACAGAAGATCTGATCGGCCTTGGCATGAAAGTCGGGACGAACTTCAGGCGCATGCACGACGTGATCCTCGATCCTTCGCATTGCTGGCACATCCAGATCGGCGATAACGTCACCATGGCGCCACGCGTTCACGTTTTGGCGCACGACGCAAGCTTTCACCATCACACGGGTTACGGAAGAATCGGGAACGTGATCATAGGAAACAACGTTTTCATTGGTGCCGATTCGGTGATTTTGCCGAATGTGACTATTGGCGACAATACGATCATTGGCGCGAACAGCACGGTTTCCAAAGACATTCCGGCGAATTCGGTTGCCGCGGGAAGCCCGGCCAGAGTCATTTGCACACTTGACGAATACCTTGAAAAGAACAAGGCGCTCATGCAGACGCGTCCGGTTTATGGGGAAGAATACACTTTGAGAAACGGCATCACGCCCGAAATGAAGCAACAGATGTTCGAAGAACTCAAAAGCGGCGTCGGCTTCGTAAAATAACTATGGGAAAAAAGATACTCGTTTGTTTCGGAACGCGTCCAGAGGCAATCAAAATGGCGTCTTTGGTTCACGAATTGAAGAAAACCGCTTTCGAGGTAAAGGTTTGCGTCACGGCTCAACACCGACAGATGCTCGATCAGGTGCTCGATTTTTTCGAGATTACGCCCGATTTTGATTTGGATCTGATGACTCCGAACCAGACTTTGAACGGACTGAGCAGCCGCATTTTTGCCGAAATGGACAAGGTTTACACCGATTGGACGCCAGATCTGGTACTCGTTCACGGCGACACGACCACTTCGTCGATTTGTGCGTGGAGCGCTTTCCATCGCGGCATAAAAACGGGTCACGTCGAAGCCGGACTTCGCACTTATGACAAATACGCGCCTTTTCCCGAAGAGATAAATCGTCAGGTTACCGGACGCATTGCCGATTTCCATTTCGCGCCAACCGAAACCTCGAAGAACAATTTATTGTCGGAACATACACCTGAAAAAAATATTACCGTAACCGGAAATACCGTGATCGATTCGCTTTTATGGACGGTCGATAAACTCGAAAGCGGTTTTGCAAACGATAGGATTTCCGAACTCGAAAATATCCTCGACACAAACAAAAAACTGATTCTCGTAACAGGTCACAGACGCGAGAATTTTGGCGAAGGCTTCCAGAACATCTGCAAAGCTTTGGCCGAAATAGCGTCGGATGAAAACAACGAGATTTTGTTCCCGGTTCATTTGAATCCGAACGTGCAAAAACCGGTTCGCGAACTGCTTTCGGATTTGCCGAACGTACATTTGGTCGAGCCGCTCGATTATCCGTCATTCGTCTGGGCGATGAAAAAAGCGACGTTGATCATCACCGATTCCGGTGGCGTTCAGGAAGAAGCGCCGTCTCTAGGAAAACCCGTTTTGGTCATGAGAGAAACCACCGAAAGGCCAGAAGCGGTCGAAGCCGGAACGGTAAAACTCGTGGGAACGAATCCAAAATTGATTGTGGAAACTGCCGTTGAGCTTTTGCAGAACGCGTCGGTTTACGAAAATATGTCCAAAGCCTACAATCCGTATGGCGATGGAAAAGCCAATGAGCGAATCGTCGCATTCCTCGAAAACAACTTCGCATGATCCCGAAAATCATCCATTATTGCTGGTTCGGACGCAATCCTTTACCGCCTTTGGCCGAGAAGTGCATCGCTTCCTGGAAGAATTTTTTGCCCGAATACGAGATAATCGAATGGAACGAGGACAATTTTCCGCTTGACGATTTCGTGTTTGCCAAAGAAGCGCTCGAGAATCGCAAATTCGCGTTCGTGTCAGACGTGGCGCGACTTTATGCCATGGAGAAATTCGGTGGCATTTACATGGACACAGACGTCGAAACCCTGAAATCGCTGGACGAATTTTTGCATCATTCGGCATTTTCAGGCTTCGAAAACGACGATTTTGTGCCGACTGGAATCATGGCCAGTGAAAAAAACGGTGTTTGGGTAAAAGAGCTTTTAGCTTATTACGACAACAAAC
>JBCNQO010000159.1:0-5249 GCA_039592825.1 Flavobacterium sp. | reverse complement strand
GCAATAAGGCTTTTGCGATTCCCTGCGGATAATTGATTTTCCGGCTGATGCGGTCGGCGTCGCGGCAATAGGCGAAAGCGCTGTCCATGTCTATCTTGAGTTCGCCCGGTTTGTACAAGATTGACGTTCCCAATTGCACCAAAACGTCCACTTTTTCGAGATCGTCGGTTTTGGAATTAGCCAATTTTGCGCGCAATACTCTCACCTCGCTTTTCGTCTGTGAAAACGACAAAAATCCGACGAGTAAAAAAACGGTCGTCAAAAGAGAATGAGGGAAAAGTTTTCGCATGGCTAAAGATAGAATTTATTTGGGCAGAACCTTATCTCGCCAGGTGCGAACGCAGCATCCACGCCATTTTTTCGTGTTTTTCGAGCAATCCGGTAGCGTAATCGGAAGTGCCGATGTCTTTTAGCGTCTGGGCAAAACGGTCGATGTTCTCTCTCAAAAACTTGAGGATAGAATCGTGGTCGGCAAGCAATTCCTTGATGAAGTCGGCGCTGGAATTTCCCGAATTCGATTTTTCGCTCAAATGTGTCAAATCGAGAAAACCTTGCAAAGACGCGATAGGGAAGTGGCCCAGAATCCGAATGCGTTCGGCCACATCGTCAATGATTTCGTCGAGTTCGCGATATTGGCTCTCGAAGAAAAGGTGTTTGTTGTAAAAGTCGATGCCTTCTACGTTCCAATGCGCTTTTCGGGTTTTTACGTAAAGCACGAATTCGTCGGCCAAAAGTTGGTTGAGCGAATCGGCGACTGCCTTGAGGTTTTCTTCTTTGATTCCGATCTGGTTTTCCATGTCTAAAATAGTTTTGCAGGCGATTGCAATTGCGATGCCTTGAACGCAATCTGTTGAAAAACAAGTAGAATTGAAAAACGACAGTATTATTTTTTACGATATTTCGTAAATTCTTACAACGGTTTTGTGCCCGAAATGTATGCCCGAACATTTGCCAAAGTCTTAAAAAACACGGCAATAAAAACATCAAAATACTGTTTCTTTGTACAGATGAAACGCCTATTCCTACTATTTGCGCTACTGTTTGCGTTATCGGTTCAAGCCCAGACCGACGCTCAGGAAATCGTGAGAAAGGCAATCGCCTCGAAAAACGCGAACAATCCGGAGCGTAAACTCGAGACTTTCCGAATTCAGGCTTACAACAAATTGCTCATCACGGCCAATCCCGATTCCATCGCGGGTCGCGTCGATTCGGTTTTCATCGGGAAAAGAACGCCTCGCCCTATTTTCGTCAAAGTCGATTCGTCCGATTATCACTTCAAGAAATACATCGAGAAATACCACCTTTTCGAAAGCGAGAAAGTGTCGCGTTACGAGTTTGCCGAAGAAAGTCTCAAGGAAAATATCACGGGCGCCAAAATGGGCGGATTTTCACAACCCGTTTACGAGATTATGGGCGTAAAGCTGCATTCGTTCTCGATTTACGACGAAAATTACGAGTTGCTCACCACGAAATACGCGAGTCCTTTGGCAGACGACGCCATGCGGAATTTCAGCTATGAATACACCGAAAACGATTCGATAAACGGACGCGAAGTGGCGAGAATCCGATTTAAGTCGAAGCGAAAACTGCAAGGCGGCGGACTCAACGGTTATTTATACATCGACCTCGAAAATTTTGCCGTGGCCAAAGCCGACTTCCGATTTTTTGGCGTGTTACGACTTTCGGCTTTGCACGAGTTCGAGTTCTATCCCGATCAGAATTTATGGATGCCGAGTCAGACTTCGTTCCGCATTTCCAAAGGCAAGAACGATTCGAATATTCGAATTTTGGGCGCGACACTCGAGTTCGATCCGGAAAATCAGGAAAACCGACGCCAGAAGTTCGCTTCCGACAGAAGTTACGTGCTTTCGCAAACCTGGTTTTCTGATCCAGAATTCAATGTGCCAATCACGCGTCGACACGTTGCGGTCGAGTCTGAGATTTCGGTGAATGCGGTAAAACGCGATTCTGCCTTTTGGACGCAAAACCGATTCGTTTCCCCAGACGAGCGCGATCTGGCGACTTATCCGGCGCTCGACAGCATTTCGCGTTCCGAGAAAATCGAAAGCCGTTTGCGTCTGGCGCGGAAGTTTTTGAACGGCTACATTCCAATCGGCCCGATCGATCTGGGCTTGCGTTATCTGGCAACTGTCAACAATTACGAAGGTTTCCGACTTGGCCTTGGCGGCGTTACGAACGATAAGTTCTCGAGCAAATATCGCCTGGAAGGTTACGCGGCTTATGGTACCAAAGACGGTCGCTGGAAATACAGTTTCGGTGGTGCGATCCGTCTTGGGAATTACACCGGAAGTTGGGTCGGCGCGTCTTATACCGACGATTTGCAAGAGATCGCATCGGTAATTTTTGCTACCGACAAACGGCCGTTCAAGATTTACGATGCACGTCCCATCAACATTTCTACCTTTTACAACCACAAAACCTGGCGCGGCTACATCGAGACGCGGATCATCCCAAAAACGGAATCGGTCTGGCAATTGACCTATAGCCACATCGAGCCGCGGTTCAACTATCTGTTCAATTATCGCGAGAAATTGTACGGGAATTTCAACCTGACTTTGGCTTCGGTAGGAATTCAATGGAATCCTTTCTCGAATTATATGCAAACGCCGGTTTCGCGTATCGAGACTGAAAAGCGCTTCCCGAAATTCACGTTCCAGTTCACTCAGGCCATGCCGAAATTTACCGACAACGACTTCAGTTTCGGCAAAGTCGATGCGCGTGTCGATTACGAAAAACCGTTCCTCGACGGCCAGAAATTCTCGGCTTTGTTCCAGGCCGGACTCGCTTACGGGAATATTCCATTGACGCATTTGTACAACATGTCGCCGAACAACCCTTTGAAAGACCATATTCAGGATCGTTTGACTTTTGCGGGTAAAAACAGTTTCGAGACCATGTTCTACAACGAGTTTTTCTCGAGCCGATACGCGATGTTGCAGGTAAAACATTCTTCGCCAAGGTTTGCGATCTCGAAGAAAATCCGACCTTTCGTGACCGTGGTTTCGCGAGGCGCTTTCGGAAGCATGGACAATCGCGAGCAACATATAGGGTTCGATTACAAGACGATGGACAAAGGTTTTTTCGAGTCCGGATTGGAGCTAAATCAAATTTACAGCGGTCTCGGTCTCGCCGGATTTTACCGCTACGGAACGTACTCTATGCCCGATTTCGAAGACAATATCGCCATCAAACTTACTTTCACGCTCAACCTCGGCATCTGATTCGGAACTGACTGATTTTCAATAAAATTTTGTCAAAACGACATGGAACACAATCAAAATGCTTTACCTTTATAGCAAATTTGTTGCACCATGACAAAAGCAGCCCAAAAAATCAAGACGTTCGACATTTCCGAAAGTCTTGAAATAGCCAGAGAAAAGTCGGTAGAAGAAAAAAAATCCACGCTAAAAATCGTCGGAAAAGAATACGCCTGGAGCAATAATATCGAGCGCGTCAACCTGGTTCGTGAAGGCATTCCATACGACTCGATCGAAGTCGTGAGCAAAAGGCTGAACAATCCTGTAAAGTCTGTGCTGGCGCTGCTTGGCATTCCGCAAACCACTTACAACAAGAAAAAAAGCGAGCATTCGTTGCTAGACAGCCGCGACACAGAACTAATTGTGATGATCACAGAACTCATCGATTACGGCCTTGAGGTTTTCAATCAAGAAGAAGAAAAATTCCTGCGCTGGCTCAAGAAACCCAACCTTTCGATAGGCGGGAATTCGCCAGAAAGCATGCTCGACACGATTTCTGGACTAAGCGAAGTAAGGTTCAGCCTGAACAGGATCGAATACGGAAACTTCGCCTGATGAAGGTTTTTCGGATCGAAAGGGAAAAATACCTAAAGTCGACACTTTCTGGAATTGGCGCGTCTTTGAGCGAAGGTTTTCGTTGGAACAGCGTCAACACGAGAATCGTCTACACGGCCGAAACTCGCGCTTTGGCCACACTCGAAGTCGCGGTTCATCTCGATTTGAGCGAAGATTTGCCAACCGACAGGCATTACGTGGAAATCGAGATTCCGGACGAAATCCTGATTCTCGAAGTCGACCAAAAAGATTTGCCCAAAGGCTGGGATTCCAAACCGCCAATTTTGGTTACGCAGCTAATTGGCGACGCTTTCGTGAACCGCAACGAAGCCGCTGTGTTGAAAGTTCCGAGCGCCGTCGTGCATCGTGAATTCAATTATCTGCTCAATCCGAACCATGGTGATTTTGCGAAAATAGCTGTTTTGAGTACTGATAGGATGAGCTTTGATTCGAGGCTCGGCAAGTAGTCGAAACGTTTGGGAGAAGTCCGAAAGTTTAATTCCGTAAATTTGAATTATGACAGCTGTAGAAATAAAAAAGGAAATCAACAAGGTACTCGATCAAGTGCCCGAAACGCTTTTGCCGGAAATACTGAATCTTGTAAAAGGTGTGCAATCTGACGAATCCTCGGTTTCTGAATTGGCATCGAATTTCAGGAAAATACTTAGCGAAGACAGTGAGTTGCTTCGCAGACTTGCACAATGATCACGGTTGCCGAAGTCGAGGTAATCTACAATATCCTGATAGAAAATAAATCCCGGATTAGATAAACACAAATCTCAATAAACAATTGTAAAGTGGGTGCAGTAACCGTCGAATCGCAAAAAACAAAACCACTCAAAATCATCCTATGGTGGGAAATCAGAAGATTGGCATTCAACGCCGTTTTGATCGCCTTGATCGCGATTGCCTTGAAAATACTGGGCTTGAGCGTTTGGGAAATGGAAATGGGAAGTGGAGATTATTTCATCTTGCTGATTTTCATAGGACATTTACTGGTCGTGAATCTCATCTATACCTTAGGTTGGCTCATCGCGCTTTCTAAACCCAGAAACCCGAATTTTTCGAGGAATTTCCTGCTCACGGTCTGCGGACTTTCGCTTTTCGGACTCATTGCCATTACCGGAAGTCTGGCGTTTTTGCTCTGGAGTTGACACAAAAAAAGCGCGAAGAAAATCCCCGCGCCCGCTAACTCACTTTTGTAATCTAGAAGAATTTGTACCCTACGCCGAACGTCCAGATCTGTTTGTCGTTGTTGTCGTAACCGTAATATGGCACGATCAGCATCCAATGTTTATACTCGGCAATCGGCCCGACCGCGAGTCTTGGAACGGCTTTGTCGTCGCGGATAAAAAGCGACGGCAACTGCACCGCTGCCAGTAAAGGCAGCAGTTTTCGGGTTATTTTCATGTCTTT
>JBCNQO010000158.1:0-5252 GCA_039592825.1 Flavobacterium sp. | reverse complement strand
GAATATGTCGAAGAGCCGTTTTGCGAACATTTAGGTTTCTTTGGAATTACCCGTAAAAAACTCCATCGTCGATTCTTCCGAAGCGTTGATTCCTTCGGCCACGACCACTTTTTTCAAAGTCAGGAAAATGATTCTCAAATCGAGTAGGAATCGCATATTGTCTACATACCAAACGTCGTATTCGAACTTTTGTTCCCACGAGATCGCGTTGCGTCCGTTGACTTGCGCCCAACCCGTAATTCCCGGGCGAACTTCGTGCCGACGCATCTGGAAATCGCTGTAAAGGGATTTGTATTTGGCAATGAAAGGCCGTGGCCCGACAAGTGCCATTTCGCCTTTCAGGACGTTGAAAAGACTCGGCAGTTCGTCCAGACTCGAGCTTCTTAGGAATTTTCCGAAAGCCGTCAGGCGGATGTTGTCTGGCAACAAATTTCCGTTTTCATCGCGCTCATCGGTCATCGTTCGGAATTTGTGGATACGGAAAATGTGTCCGTCTTTCCCGCATCTGTCCTGGGAAAACAAAACCGGTCCGCCCAATTTCGTGTAAACCAGAATCGAAACGATAAAGTAAGCCATTAACCAAAACGGCGAAAACAAAATGACCACGAAAAGGTCGAGAAAGCGTTTGATTGTGGCGTACATTAAAGGATTTGTTTGATTTTTTCGACAGACGAAATGCTTAGTACCGCGCCTTCAACGCCCGGAAAATCGAGTGCGAATTCCACGAGCTGTTTTGGCGTTTTGTTCGATTCCAAAGCTTTCTTGGCGAATAATGGACGAATGATGAAATTGGTTTTCCCGAGATCGTAAGCGCGTTTCAAAACTTCGTCGGCTTCGGTTTCCAGAATGTTTCGGTACACGACCAATCCGTCTATAAAATCCTGGGAAATTGCCGCATCGGCGAAAGCCATATCGTAAGGAAAACAGTGGAAATTCTCTATTTTTCCGTCTGACTTCGACTTTGAAACGGCTTTGGAAATCGCATCGGACGCATCCAGAAACAAAGCTTTTCGCTGCTCGTTGTCTGACAAATCGCCTCGCCACATCCATTGCACACAAAACAAAGAATCGGTTTGGAGTTTTTTGAGATATTCGTTCACTTTCTCGTCAAACAATGTCTGACTGAACTCGTTCACGTGAAAATGCGGTTCGGCCAATTTTACGATGTGGGCGATTTTCTTTTCGGGATAATTCCGATAAAACTCGTCCAAAACCTCACAATAAAAACCGAAACTCTCGTACTCAGTGGAACTATGAAAAATCCGGATTCCCAAATCGTGCAGGTCTGAAAAAAGTTTGACCCAATACGCCTTGGAATAGTCGTATTCCAGCATGCGCATTGAGCCAAATATGATTTTTGAAGGTGCCAAAAGGCTAGTATTTTCCAAATTAGACTACGCCTACGTCGATGGCACATTTCCAGATAAAACGCTCGCTCGTTTGGTTGGCGACGAACGAGTTACGGCCGTGAAGCACGTAATTGTCTTTCCAGTAAACCGCGTCTCCTGGCACGAGCTTCACTCCTACCGTTTTGGCTTTGATCGTTTCTGAATTCAAAAGGAAGTTCTGAAATTCCTCGACTTTTTCGCGAAGATCGTCCGAAATGGTTTTGTCTACGCAATAGTAATTCCAGTTCACGAAAACGTCGTTGCCTTCCAAACGAATCACTTCGTCGTTTCTGTAATCGCCAGAACGCGCGTGCGGAATCTTGTTGTTGAGCAAAAACTCGAGCAATTCGGGCTTTTCGGCTTTCATGGCTTCGTATACGTCGAGCGAATCGATAAATGTCGTTTCACCACCGGTTCCGGCGTTTGCTTTGCAGATCAAGATCGTAGAAGACGGAAAATCAGGAATATAAGAACCGTCTGTATGCAAAGGTTGAGCGTTCGCCGAGTGACGGTAAGCATCCTGAAAATTAGGATCATAACGCACTTCCATCCAGATCTGGCCGCTGCGTTGGTTGTCGCGGTCGCCAAGGGTTACGTCTTCGGCCAAAGCGACTGGTTTACCTATATATTTGAAGTTTTCCTCGTAAAAATCGCGTACGTTTTCGGGATTTTTGTCGGCTTTAAGCACATAAACTTTCAAGCTCGGATCGTTCCAGGATTCTTTGATTTCCTGTGCCGAAGCGGCGAAATCGTCTACCGAAATCTTTATTTCTTTAAGCATTGTCCTTAAGTTTTTTCGGGTTAAGGCACGCCAATCAGCGCGCTTTACAAATGTATTGATTAATGGTTAGCCACAAGGGCGAATTTGGGGTTATTTTTTTACGTTTTGGTTAAGATTTACGGCTAATTTTCGAAGATTCGAGGCGTTTGTATTCTTGCAACAAAGCGTTCCACAATTCTTTTTGGGCGTATCTGGAAACGATTGAAGCTCTCGCGTTTTCTTTCAGGCGATTAAAAACCGATTCATTTTCGACCAAAATCTTCATGGCCTCGAACAAAGCCAACTCGTCTTTCGCGGGAATGATCAATCCGTTTTGGCCGCTTTCGACAATTTCGTTGCAACCGTTTATGTCTGTAACGATACACGGCAAATCCATTGCGGCCGCTTGCATCACGACATTCGGGAAACCTTCGCGGTAACTCGGGAAAGCAAGCGCATCAGAAATCGCGTAATAAGGACGCACGTCATTTTGCCAACCGGTCGCGATGATTTTTGCATTGTTTTGAAGTGCCGATTCGGTTTCGAGGTTTATCGGATCGAGGTCTTTTTCGTAATCGCCGACAATGACCAATTTTAAGTTAGGGATTTGTTCCGACAACTTTTCGAAAGCCGATACGAGCTCGTGAACGCCTTTGTCACGAACGATTCTTCCGACGAAAACGAACACGAAATCATCGTCTGAAATGCCTAGCGATCTTTTCAGATTTTGCTTTTCTTCTGACGAAAAATTGCCGTTCGAGAAAAAGTCCACATCGATTCCGTTGACGTTTCCGTTTCCTATGACTTTCAGTGGTTTTCTGGTGATTCCGAATTGCTCCAGATCGCGTTTTACGCCTTGTCCTTCGGGATAAATGTTGGTTGCGAATCGGCACAACATCCGATCCATCGCGATCAGAAGCGTTCGCATCATTCCCGATTTCGACGGAAAAATCAAACCCGTAAAAGTGTGAGCCCGAACCGGAACGCGCGCCAGCCAAGCCGCCGTCATAGAAAGCAAGCCGGCTTTTGGCGTAATTGAATGCACCAAAAAAGGCTTCTCGCGACGGAACAATCTATATAATTTCCAAAGTGACACCAAATCGTGGAAAGGCTTGATGTTTCTATACATCTCAACCGATTCCGTGCGGACTTTTTCGCGATCGCGCACCATGTCGAGATAGTCGCCCGAACTTGAAACCGCGACTATTTCGAAATGCTCGTTCAGAAACGCCAATTGTCCGCGCAACAAGTTTGCGAGTGCGATGGGAATCGTGCCCGTGCGGATGATTTTGGTTTTAGGCGAGGCTTTCATACAAGGCGATATGGCGTGAAATGAGATGGCTAATGTCGAATTCCGAGGCGCGTTTCTGGCAACTTTCGGCAATGGCATTTCTGTAATTTTTGTCCGATTGTAATTTCGAGATCGCATCGGCCAAAGCTTTTGGGTGTTTCGGATGCACGAGAATTCCGGCGCCTTGCACGACTTCTTTCAATCCCGGAACGTCCGACGCGACAAACGGTTTTCCCGACGCCATGCCTTCTATGCTCGAAAGCGACACGCCTTCGTAATGGGACGAAAGCACGATCGCGTCTGCCGATTTGAGCAATTGGGCTACGTCGAGTCGCTTGCCCAGAAAAAATACTCGGTTTTCCAGCTTTAATTCCGAAGTCAAATTCTCGCATTCCGTTCTTAAACTTCCGTCGCCTACCAAAAGTAATTTGACGTTTTCGGGCAAAAACGGCATTGCTTGAATCAATGATTTCTGGTCTTTCTGTTCGCGAAAAGCCGCAACTTGCAACAACACGAAATCCGTATTTGAAAGAGACGAATGGATTTCAGTTTTAGGAATCGGTTGGGCTTTCTGGATCGCGCTTATGTCGACGCCGTTGGTTATTACGACGAAACGATTTTCGGGCAAACCCGTATGTTTTATAAGCATGTCGCGGATTTCGGGCGAAATGCACACGATTCTGGTGTAGAATTTATAGACGATGCTGTCGATGATTCTGAAAATCGGGTTTTCAAGACGTCGGTTGCTCGTATTGTGTTCGGTGAAAACGAGTTTGGTTTTGGAAAAAGACAGGATTTTGGCAAAAACCGCCCAATATTGGGACGGAAACAAATGCACGTGCACGATGTCGAACTTTTTCAAATATCCGATAAGGCGAAAAACGTGCAATGGATTGTAAACCGAACCTTTTCCCAAAGAAAAGTAAGGCAATCCCGACTTTCGCAACTGTTGCACGAATTGGTGTTCGCTTCCGTTCAAAAGCAACAATTGGGCGTCGATGCCTTTTTCGCGATAAAGCGGCAAAGTGTCAAGCAGCAGTTTTTCGGCACCGCCCGTATCGAGTGAGTTTATGAGGTGAAGTACTTTCATTTTCGGGTCTTGAAAAGCAAAAACGCATGCAAGGCCAATCCGAATGGGATCGCGAGAAACGTGAGCATTTTTTTGGGCGAATCGGAAATCGTATAGCGCTTGGCGAACAAACTCGACGAGACGAAATGCACCGCTCGCGTGAAATGGTATTTGATTCCGGCGGGTTGCTGCATTTCGAGGATTCTGGAATAACGGAAACCGTTCGGGTGACGGCGGTATTGTTTGTAGATATTGCGCGATGATCCGTCGGGTAGATATTCCACGATGACCAAAACTTCGTTGATACACGCGTAGTCGTAATCGCGGTCGATCATCATGTAAAGCGCGTGAAGCGGCACGAAACGCTCGTTCTCGAACAATGGATATTTGGGATATTTCTTGACGACATCGGTTCTGAGTACCAGTTTTTTGTCGCCAGAAACACCTTTTTCGCGGTAAAGTTGCCACAAATTGGCTTCGGTCACATCTTCTGGAATTTTGGTTCCGACGATGCTTCCGTCTTTGTACGCGTCGAGGCCGATCAAGCCAGCGAGATTCTTGTGGCGCACTTTTTCCCAATGGTAAAGAATGCGTTCAATGGCATTCGGTGGCATGAAATCGTCTGAGTCGATGCACACGTTGAGTTCGGTTTCGATGTTGTCGTACGCCGTGTTGTGCCCGCCGTGCATGCCTTGGTTTTGCTGGAAAATGTAGCGGATGGCGATTTTGTTTTCGGCAATCCAC
>JBCNQO010000157.1:0-5254 GCA_039592825.1 Flavobacterium sp. | reverse complement strand
GAGGTTTTCTTCCTTTCGTCCCAGATCCAAATGAAACACGACTGGCTTCTTTGTTGCATTCGAAAAATATTTCACGTTCGAGAAATCGCTGCACCAAATGCGTTTTTTGCTGTCGACAAAAATGTTTTCGAAATGGTCGTTATCTGGATTTTCGTCCTGATAATTGTTGGCCTGGACGATTGTAGGATCCGAATAAATATCGGAAACCGAAGCCAGCCCGAAAGCCGGATTGTGGAAATAGAACTTACCCGAACACGAGAAAAGATCGGTGATTCCGGCCTTGACCGACGCACTTTGCACAAAGCGATATCCGTCGTAACGCGAAAGACCTTTGGCCGTGGCGATGTACAGAAAACCGTTGTTGTCGGTTTGCGTTTTGAGCACGATGTCCGACGGCAAACCCTGATAAGTGCGAACAGTCTCGTCGTGCCACACCTGTTGCGCATGCATCGGCGAAAGCCAAAACACCAGAAGTATAAGTAGCGAACGCCAAGCCGGAAGAAATCTCATGCCAAATCGAGCGAGCGGTAAACGTAAGACCGATCTGACTAAAAATACGAATAAAATATACCAAATGCGGTTTTGGACAATCCAGAGGCGGCTAAAAACACAAACTCCCCGACCAGAAGCCGAGGAGCGTTTTCAGACGACCGCAAAAGATACCACACAATTGCAGCCGACACGCAAATTAAGGCGCGAAACCGTTGTCGTGCAATCGCCATAAGTAGGTATTTTTCGACCTTTTTCGAGATTGGCATTTCGGTCGCGATTTCGTTTCTTTGCGTCATGGTGGCCCTCAATTTCGACCCTTACCAATTCCGGTTCAAAAATACCGACGGACGCGTTTCGATCTTTTGCGAGACCAGGCGCAAATTCGTTGTTTTGACGCCAGAAGAATGGGTGCGCCAACACGTGGTGAAGTACTTGCTCGAAACCCGAAAGTACCCGAAATCATTGGTGAATGTCGAGAAATTACTCAAGATAAACGGGCTTTCCAAACGATATGACGCGGTGGTTTTCAATCCCGACGGCAGCATTTTCCTGTTAGTGGAATGCAAGGCGCCCGAAGTCGCGATTTCACAGAACGTTTTCGACCAGATTGCGCGTTACAATCTCGAGATGAAAGCCGAATACCTTATGGTCACGAACGGTTTGTCGCATTATTTTTGCCAGATGGATTACGAGAACAAACGCTATGTTTTCTTGAGAGAAATCCCGTCGAAATCATGAACGAAGTCACTAAAATAGCCATTTCGCGATGGATTGCGGTTTTTGCGATCCTGTCGACTTTCGCGCTGTCGAAAGAACTTTGGATTGCCAACCACAATTTTCCTTTGATTCCGGCAGTTTCGGGATTTCCGGTTTTGTCTGATACGATTTCCAACGTCGTATTTTTGGCTTTGTCGGCATTGGTTTTTGCTTTTGGATTTTTGCCGACAAAATACATTTTCGCGTTGATTGCCGTGGGATTCGCATTACTCATCCAAACAGACATCAACCGACTCCAGCCGACTTACTACATTTTCGTTCTGGTCTTGTTCGCCCACGCGTCCAAAAGCCAGAGAGAAACCTTGCTGATCCTGATTTTCGCGGGCATCTACTTTTGGAGCGGCATCCACAAATACAACGATTATTTCCTCGAGAAATGGCTTGGCGGCATGACCAAACGTCTGTCGTTCGCACCCGAAATCTTGCGTAAATTGTTCACTTACGGCGTTCCCGCGATCGAAGCTGGAGCCGGATTGCTGCTATTGAACAATCGCTTGAGAAAGATTGGCGTAAGTTTATTGGTCGTCATGCATTTGCTGATCATTTTTACGCTGATGAAAGACCAAGGCGGCTTTAACGTAATCCCGTTGAACGGACTTATGATCCTGACGCTGCTCTTGGTGATTTTTCCGGCAAAGACCGACGTTTTCCAGAGATTCGGGAAAAGCCAGATCTTGATTGCGACCTTGGTTTGGCTATTGCCGATACTGAACCTTTTCGGGCTTTATGACCATTTTTTGTCGTTCAGCATCATGAGCGGAAAACCCGAGTATGGCGTCGTCTATTTCCCATCGGCACAAAGCGCTCAAAAAGTTCCCGAATCGGCCAAGCCTTATGTTCACGAATACGAAGGCAAAACCTACGTTCAACTTTCCGAATGGGCGGGATATGAGAAGAAAATTATGGTTTATCCCGAGAATAGGGTTTATAGTAGTCTGAAAGATTCACTTACACAATTCCTGCCAGAGCCAGAAAAAAGTCAAACCGAACTCAAATTGTATAAGCCATGAAAACCGCCATCGTCATCCTGAACTGGAACGGCAAAAGACTTTTAGAACAGTTTCTTCCGTCTGTCATAAATTATTCTGCCGATGCAGAAATCTGGCTGGCCGACAACGATTCCACAGACGATTCCATCGCGTTTACCCAGGAAGCTTTCCCGTCAGTGAAAATCGTGAGGAACGAGACGAATCTTGGGTTTGCCGGCGGTTACAACCAAGCGCTGAAATCAATAGAGGCCGACATATATGTGTTGGTGAATTCCGATATCGAGGTAACTCCAAAATGGCTTTCCCCTGTCCTATCGACTTTTGAAAAAGAACCAAAAACTGCCATTATCCAACCCAAAATAAGGGATTATAAGAGAAAGGACTATTTTGAATACGCTGGCGCTGCCGGAGGTTTTATCGACTCTTACGGATTTCCGTTCTGCCGAGGCCGCATTTTCGATGAGCTAGAAAAAGACAACGGCCAATACGACGACGATTGCGAGATATTCTGGGCTTCGGGCGCTTGCTTTTTCATAAGGAAATCGGTGTTTGAGGAACTTGGCGGTTTTGATGCCGACTTTTTTGCGCATCAGGAAGAGATCGACCTTTGTTGGCGCGCCTTTAATGCGGGTTACACTGCAAAATACGTGGCAAGTTCTACGGTTTTTCACGTGGGCGGCGCGACTTTGAGCGAAGGAAGTCCGAGAAAGACCTACCTGAATTTCCGGAATTCGCTTTCGATGTTGGCCAAGAATCTTCCGAAAAACAATCTTATCCCGAAGATCTTCACGCGTTTGTGCCTTGACGGAATCGCCGGAATGAGGTTCATTACACAAGGAAAGTTCAAGCTTTGCTGGCAAATCGTGCTGGCACATTTCGGCTTTTACAAAATGTTGAGGATAAATTACTTAAAACGCCAATCCTTGCAAAAACCGAATTATTTTAAGTTAAAAAGCGTGGTTTACGCACATTTCGCACAAGGCCGAAAGACTTTCAAATCGCTATTTTAACAATAGTTTATGCCGAATCGTAAGGGCTAAAAATGCTAAAGGGCTAAATTTGTAATTCGACAAAAAATAGAAATCTTATGAAAAAAGTCCTCCTCGCATTGTCTGTTGTCGGCGTTCTGATGACATCTTGCGGCACCAAAAAGAAGCTTGCGGAATGCGAAGCGAAAAATAAGGAGATTCAGGATTTGCTGAACACGGCAACCGTGAAACTCAACACGTGTCTTTCTGAAAAAGAAGCACTTAACAGTCAGATAGACTATCTGAAAAAGAACAATTCCGACCTTATCAACAATGTAGGAAACATCACCACATTGTCTTCGAAAGGCGCCGAAAACCTCGAAAAATCATTGGAAAGCCTTAAGGAAAAAGACTTGAAGATCACACGTCTTCAGGATGCTTTGACTCGTAAGGATTCGGTTACTTTGGCTTTGGTTACGAGCTTGACATGCGAAGTGGGAATCAGCGATCCGGACATTCAGGTGAATGTGGAAAAAGGTGTGGTTTTCATCTCGATTTCAGACAAACTTCTGTTCAAGTCTGGTAGCTACAATGTGAGCGACCGTGCGAAAGAAGTACTTGGAAAAGTAGCTAAAGTCATCAACTCGAAGCCTGATTTCGAATGTATGGTAGAAGGTCACACAGACAACGTACCTTATATCTCGAACGGCGTTTTGCTTGACAACTGGGATTTGTCGGTTAAGCGTTCCACGTCGATCATCCGCGTGCTTACCAAAGACCTTGGCGTTCCGGCCAAACAGCTTATCGCCGCAGGTCGTAGTGAGTACATTCCGCTTGTTGACAACAATACTGCCGACAACCGCGCGATCAACCGACGCACCAGAATCGTGATCATGCCAAAAATCGACCAGTTCTACGACATGATCGAGAAAGAGATGAAAGCGATGAAAAAAGGATAATTCCTATTTCGAATCATATAGAACGTCCCGGAGCAATTCGGGACGTTTTTTTTGACAGAATTTATTTAGTCGTGTAAATCTTTCGACTTAAAGTTGCCTCGGATTAAAGGATTAGAAGGATTTCAACCGCAACGAGAATCCGTGAAAATCTTTGCACCGAAAAGCAAGAACTGACCGAAGGTAATCCGTGGTAAAAAACAGCAGCCAAAAAATCAGCTACCAACACGCGAATACATGCCCGAATAAACCAAAGTCAATCCAGCGGCAATGGCAGAAAGCGCAAGCCCGAACCCGATAAAGAAATCCCAAATCTCAATGACGCGGATCTTCGCGATCACCACGACAGCCACCAAAAGCCAGACCATCACATTGGCAAGCCCAAAGAACTGGTAGAACCAATTGCGGTTTATGGCAAGCGGCATCCCGACGGCCACGAGCAGGAAAAAGTCGAAAAGCCCGAACTTGGAACTGAGCGCCATTCCAACGGCGTTCGCCAAAGCCAGAAGCACGAAATACAGCGAACCCAAGAGCTTTGTAAGTCCGTAAGGCGCTGACAATCTGAAAGTGTTGTTTGTTTTCATGGTTGGATTTTTTATCAGAACGTAAGAAAATCGGCTTAAATTGTACCGATATGAAACGACTTTTACTCTTTTGTTTTTTCGGATGCCAGATGGCGTTTGGCCAGAATTTCTCGTTTAATTTCGGAACCAGCGGACAACGCGTTTGCCTGGTGGAAACCGAGGTCGACACTTCTGCTCCATCGGTCACCGTAAAACTTCTCGACGCGGCTTGGAACACCAATAAACCAACCGACATTTTCAGGCGACCGGTTTACGGAAACGGCAACCAATGGACTTTGGCCGCCCAGAATATTCCGCCTGGAACCACGCAATGGACCGATACGAATGTCGCTTTGGGCGAAGTCTGGGAATATCAGGTCAAGCGCCACAATACTTGGTTTTACGGCGCGGCAAGTCACGACGCGACTGGTTATGCAATTGGCAGTCTGCTTTCGGACAAGACAAATTACCAAGGCCAGATGATCTTGCTCGTGGCAGACGACGTTCCG
>JBCNQO010000156.1:0-5260 GCA_039592825.1 Flavobacterium sp. | reverse complement strand
CCGTCCAACTAAAAGCGATCATCGACGACGCTCTGCAACATTGTCCATCGGTACACAAAGTATTGGTGGCCAAGCGCACCCACGAAGACGTTCCGATGACTTACGGACGCGACATGTGGCTGCAACCGCTTCTGGACGAGGCGTCAGACAACAACGTTGCCGAAATCATGGATGCCGAAGATCCGCTTTTCATCCTTTACACATCCGGCTCGACCGGAAAACCTAAGGGAATGTTGCACACCACAGCGGGCTACATGGTGTATTCGGCTTATACTTTCAAGAACATTTTCGCCTACGAAGAAAACGACGTTTATTGGTGTACGGCCGATATAGGTTGGATCACGGGCCATTCGTATATATTGTACGGACCGCTTTTGAACGGAGCGACAACCGTAATTTTCGAAGGCGTTCCGTCATATCCGAACTTCAGCCGATTCTGGGATGTGATCGAAAAGCACAAAGTCAACCAATTTTACACGGCTCCAACAGCGATCCGATCTTTGGCCAAGGAAAGCATCGACTTCGTTCAGGGACATCCTTTGAAATCACTCAAAGTTATCGGTTCTGTAGGCGAGCCGATCAACGAGGAAGCCTGGAACTGGTACAACGACCACGTTGGCGGAAAACGCTGTCCGTTGGTCGACACCTGGTGGCAGACCGAAACCGGTGGCATCATGATTTCGCCCGTTCCTTTCGTGACGCCTACAAAACCAACTTATGCGACGCTTCCGTTGCCGGGAATCCAACCTGTGCTTATGGACGAGAAACGCAATGAAATCGAAGGCAACCAAGTCGTGGGAAGTTTGTGCATCAAATTCCCGTGGCCGTCTATCGCCAGAACGATCTGGGGCGATCACCAACGTTACAAAGACACTTATTTTTCGACTTTCCCGGGTAAATATTTTACGGGAGACGGCGCACTTCGCGATGAAGTCGGTTATTATAGAATCACCGGACGCGTAGACGACGTGATCATCGTTTCGGGCCACAATCTCGGAACGGCTCCAATCGAAGACGCGATCAACGAACACCAGGCCGTCGCCGAAAGCGCCATCGTCGGTTTCCCGCACGACATCAAAGGAAATGCGCTTTATGGCTATATCATCCTCAAGGAACACGGGGAAACGCGCGATCAGAAAAACCTCAGGAATGAGATCAACAAACTTATTTCAGATCAGGTAGGGCCAATCGCGAAATTGGACAAAATCCAGTTCGTTTCCGGACTTCCAAAGACGCGTTCCGGAAAGATCATGAGACGTATTCTCAGAAAGATTGCTGAAGGAGATTTCGGGAATTTTGGAGACACGAGCACACTTTTGAATCCGGAAATTGTCGAAGAAATCAAATCTGGACGAATCGAATAGATTTCTGTCTGTCATAAAATAATCTCTCTTTTTTTTATTGGATTGACCGCAAACGGGTAGTTTTCTGCTGGTTTGCGGTTTTTCTTTTGAGAATTTAGATTTTAGATTTTTAGATTTTTGGATTTTTGGATTTTTGGATTTTAGGATCATCAGAGTAGCTCTGTAAATCTTTAAATCTGATTGCAAAATTTTGTTTTCTGTAAATCCTGTAACAAAAAGGGTTCGGATTACAAAAACCATCAAAGCCGAATCGCTAAATTGCGGCTATGCTAAACAATCGCGTCATCATTATAGGAGGCGGCCTTGCAGGGCTAACCGCAGCCATCCACCTTTGCCGTTCGGGCAAACAGGTGACGCTTGTCGAGAAACAGGAATATCCCAAACACAAGGTCTGTGGCGAGTACGTTTCGAACGAGATCGTACCTTACCTGAATTGGCTCGGAATAAACGTTTATGACCTGAATCCGAAGAAGATTGAAAAAGCCCACTTTTCTACAGTTGACGGACGCGAAATCAAGTGCAATTTACCGCTTGGAGGAATAGGAGTGAGCCGATATACTCTTGACAATCAGTTGTACAAAGCCGCGATTTCAGAAGGCTGCGAAATGATTCACGACTCGGTTTCGAATGTGGAATTTACCGACGACCATTTTGTTGTTTCGCTTTCGGACAAAGAAAAAATACAGGCTAAAGTCGTTTTGGGAGCTTTTGGCAAAAGATCTAACATTGACCAAAAACTCGAGCGCGATTTCATCAAGCAAAAATCGCCCTGGCTCGCCGTCAAGATGCATTATTCGGGCGATTTCCCAGACGATATGGTCGGATTGCACAATTTCAACGGCGGCTACTGTGGCGTGTCGAAAGTAGAAAACGACGCGGTGAATGTTTGTTATCTGGCCGACTTCGAATCGTTCAAAAAGTACAAGAACATTTCCGAATACGAATCGGCAGTTGTATCAGAAAACCCGCATCTGAAGGCACTTCTAGACAATTTTGTTCCGATGTTCGACAACCCGATCACCATAAGCCAGATCTCGTTCGAGAAAAAACTTCCGGTAGAAAACCACATCCTCATGATAGGCGACACAGCCGGACTGATCCATCCGTTGTGTGGAAACGGCATGGCAATGGCCATCCACAGCGCGAAACTGGCCAGCGAATGCGTCATCGACTACATCGACAACAATCTTTCGAGAAACGACCTCGAGGAAAACTATAAAAACACCTGGAACGTACATTTCAGGAAAAGGCTCAAAACCGGAAGATTGCTGGCCTCAATGCTTCAGAAGAAGACAATTTCGTATCTTTTGCTGCAGACGCTGTCGTTCTTCCCGTCGCTTTTGCCCGAAATCATCAAAATGACACACGGAAAACCCATCAAAATAGCCGCATGAACCTTACAGTAGATACCACATACCGAAGCGAATTGCCCGAGATCATGGACGATCTTGACATGAAAGGCGACCAATTGCGCGACACGCTCGACAAAATTGCCGGACTCAATCGTCGCCTTGGCGGAAACAGCCTTACGATCGAGGGCGTCAAACGTCTGATCCGAAAGTCACCTAAAGACAAAGTCATAAAAATTGTCGACGTGGGCTGCGGAAGTGGCGACATGTTGCGCGATTTAGCCGATTTCGCTGGAGAACACCGAATGAAGTTCGAACTCGTAGGAATTGACGCGAACGCCGACACTATCGCTTATGCCCAAAAAATGTCCAAACATTATCCCGATATCACATATTCGGTACAGAACATTTTCGACGAGAACTTCGGCGATCTCAAATGCGACATCGTGGTCAGTACACTCACTTTGCACCATTTTTCCGATTCCGAAATCGTATCCATCCTAAAAACTTTCAGAAAACAGGCCAAATTGGGAATAGTGATCAACGACCTGCACAGATCGGCTCTGGCTTATCGACTGTTCCAACTTGTTTGCGTGGTTTTCCGACTCGGTTCCATGCCCAAAAATGACGGGCTTATCTCGATCTTGCGCGGCTTCAAAAAGAACGACTTGCGCAGTTTCTCCCAAAAACTCAATTTCAAAAATTATAGCATCCGTTGGAAATGGGCTTTCCGCTACCAATGGATCATACAGACCACATGAGCGTAAGAATCAAGACTGTAGCCAAAGAGCTACCCAATTATAGCAAGGACACGTCCGAAATCGTAGAACTTGTAGACGGCTGGCTCGACGGTCAGGAAGATCGTTTTGTAAGAAAAGTCAAGAAGATTTTCGAAGGAGCGGCCGTAGACAAAAGGTATTCGATCATGGATCCGACCGATGTCTTTACGGCGACTTCTTTCGAGGAAAAAAATGACATTTACACACGAGAAGTCATCGATCTCGGCGAGAAAGTACTTCGAAAAGCCTTGCTCAAAGCGGCTTGGGATCCCTTGGCGCTCGACTTCATCATCACCGTGAGTTGCACGGGTATCATGATTCCGTCTTTGGATGCGTACCTGATAAACCTCGTAGGCTTGCGTCAGGACATTGTGCGTTTGCCGGTGACCGAAATGGGTTGCGCGGCCGGTGTTTCGGGCATCATTTATGCCAAGAATTTCCTCAAGGCCAATCCCGGGAAAAGAGCAGCTGTAATCGCGGTTGAAAGTCCTACGGCGACTTTCCAGTTGGACGATTATTCGATGCCGAATGTCGTTAGCGCGGCAATTTTCGGAGACGGTGCGGCTTGTGTGTTGCTTTCTTCGGACGAATCAGATGAAGGCCCGGAAGTGGTTTCGGAAGAAATGTACCACTTTTACGACAACGAGCACATGATGGGTTTCAAGCTTACAAACGGCGGTTTGCAGATGGTTCTGGACGTGGAAGTTCCTGATACGATCGCGGCCCATTTCCCCAAAATAGTACATCCGTTTCTGGCCAAACAAGGCCTTGAGATGAAAGATGTTGACCACCTTATTTTTCACCCGGGCGGACGCAAGATCATCCAAACGGTAGAAGAATTGTTCGCCGGACTGGGCAAAAACATCAATATGACCAAGGAAATCCTGCGCAATTACGGCAATATGTCGAGTGCGACAGTTTTGTACGTCCTCGAAGAAATCATGGAAGAAAAACCCGAAAAAGGTGAGTACGGACTCATGTTGAGTTTCGGCCCAGGATTTTCTGCCCAACGCGTCTTGCTCAAATTCTGATGGCAGATTTTAACGACAAAAACTATTGGGCGCTCGTACTTGGCGGCAGTTCAGGTCTTGGTTTTGCCTCGGCTCTGAAACTGGCCGAACAAGGCATGAACGTTTGCGTGGTCTATCGCAGCCCGAGATCGGAAGCCGAAAACGTCGAACGCAATTTTTACCAGATCCGAAAAACGGGCGTTACGTTTCTCGAGTTCAATGCCGATGCACTCAATTCCGACAAGCAGATCGAAATCCTGTCGAAACTGAAAACTGCGATGGGCGAGGGCAAAGTGCGAGTTTTGTTGCACAGCATCGCCAAAGGAAATCTCAAGCCGATGAGTGGCGAAAACAGCTTGTCTGCAGATGATTTCAAGACGACTTTAGATGCGATGGCGATCAGTTTATACGATTGGACAAAACTTTTGGTCAATGCCGATATGTTTGCCGAAGACTCGAGAATACTGGCTTTCACGAGCGAAGGCAGTCAAAAACCAATGGCAAACTACGCAGCGGTTTCTGTCGCAAAAGCAGCTTTGGAAGCCATTTCCAGAAGTATCGCCCTCGAATTCGCGCCAATCGGGATAAAGTCGAACTGCATCCAAGCCGGCGTGACCGACACCATGGCGATGCGAATGATTCCGGGAAGTGACCAACTGGCGAAACACGCGGTCTCGAGAAATCCTTTCAAGCGCATGACAACGCCAGAAGACGTGGCCAACGTTGTTTATCTGATGGCGAAAGACGAGGCAAAATGG
>JBCNQO010000155.1:0-5262 GCA_039592825.1 Flavobacterium sp. | reverse complement strand
CGACGTCATCCTCGACCTGGAAACCCTCGGTTACAAGCACAACACGAGTTTCCCGAAAACCATGCTCGAACTCATCGACGCCGGAGAAGACGAACTAAAGCGCATTGAAGCCAAGATCAAGGAGTCGAGCGAGAACGTGATCGCCTCGAGTTCGGTGCCCATGAACGAAGCCACTTTGCTCGCTCCAATCCCGAAACCTCGCAAGAACATCATCGGCATTGGTTTGAATTATACCGAACACGTGGCCGAAAGCGCCAGAACGCTCGACACAGACAAAGCGTTGCCGCAAAAGCCCGTGATTTTTTCCAAGCCGCCAACGGCCGTCACTGCAACGAATACCGATATCATCCACAACGAAAAACTCACCCAACAACTCGATTGGGAAGTCGAACTCGCGGTCGTGATCGGCAAAAAGGGAAAATATGTGTCCAAAGAAAACGCCATGGATTATGTTTTCGGATATACTGTAATCAACGACATTTCCGCCCGCGATTGCCGTCGCGCCGGCCAATGGATCGTCTCGAAAGGCCAGGACACTTTTGCGCCACTCGGCCCGATTCTGGTCACCAAAGACGAGATCGAAGATCCGCACAACCTGAACTTGTCGCTTACGGTGAACGGCGTCGAAAAACAGAATTCCAATACGAAATTCCTGTTGTTCCGCATTCCAGATCTTATCGAAGACTTGAGCGAGGTTTTTACGCTTGAACCCGGCGACATTATTGCCACAGGAACTCCTGCGGGCGTCGGTGCAGGCCGTGAGCCACAGGAATGGATGTGGGACGGAGATGTCGTGGAAGCCACGGTAGAAAAAATCGGAACGTTGAAAAACACCATCAAAAAACTCGAGCGATGAACAACAAGACGGTTTTGCTTGTCCTAATCGTACTGAACATTCTCGTGCTTTTAGGACAACTTTTGCGCGAACTCGCGCCTCCTTTCGGGCGTGCGGTGAATATCATTTTTCTGGTGTGCAGTTTTCTTTTCTTCGCTTCGGCATTGTCGAATCTCAAGAAAGGCGGACGAGATTAATTTTTTGCCGCGGCAAAAACATCTGTCCAAATAAAATTGAATCCAACCGCGAATTCGCGAATTTAAATCGATGACTTCCAAAATCATCCGAGACAAAATACAACTATGAAAAAATACAGAATCGGCCAGATCGTGCCTTCGTCTAACGTTACCATGGAAACCGAGATTCCGGCTATTTTCCGCTCTCGCGAAATCATTTTGCCCGAAAGGTTCACGTTCCATTCGAGCCGTATGCGCATGAAAAAAGTGACCAAGGAAGAACTCGAGGCCATGGACGCGATGAGTCTGAAATGCGCCACGGAATTGTCCGACGCCCACGTTGACGTTATGGGTTATGCGTGCCTTGTGGCGATCATGAGCATGGGACGCGGGTATCATTGCGTGTCTGAAGTCAATCTGCATCAGGAAACTGTCGCTAACGGTTTTCCTACGCCAATCGTTACGAGTGCCGGCGCTTTAATTAACGGACTAAAAGTTTTGGGTGCGAAAAAAGTCGCGATCATTACTCCTTACATGCGTCCGCTTACCGATTTGGTCGTGGATTATATCGAGAATCAAGGCTTTGAAGTGGTCGATTCGATCGCGCTTGAAATTCCGGACAATCTTGAAGTCGCCGCTCAAGATCCGATGAATCTACTGGAAATTTACAAACGTCTCGATTTGACTGGTGTCGATGTCTTAGTAGCATCGGCTTGTGTACAAATGCCGTCTTTGGAAGCGATCGATCTTCTCGAGAAAGAAGTCGGGATTCCGGTTACATCGGCTGCCGTCTGTACGACTTATGAAATGATGAAAAAGCTTGGTATTGAGGCGAAATCGGCTATCGGCGGACGCCTTTTAAACGGGGATTACTAAAAAAATGCAAATTCTGTAAGTCGATATGAAAATTCTGTAAGACTTTCCTAAAACGTTTTCGGCAATTTTGTGAAACAACAACATCAAAAGCTTGCTACTATGGAAACGAATTACACTTACGAGATCAATCAGGACACGAACAACGAAGACTTCGACAACATCATCCGGATCAACAACGGATACGAAGACGAAAGCGACGAACAGGATTATGACTTGGACTACGATCCTAACGAAATGTACTTCGCCCTGCTTAACGATAGCGACAACAATTACTGAAAAACAACAACGCGAATGCAGCCGATCTGAAAAGGTCGGCTTTTTTTATGCCTTTTTTCGGATAAAGTGAAATGGTGAAACGTTTGACGGAAACTCCATAACGCAAACGGTTTCGGGTAAAATTACCTTTACCAGACACAACTAAAACCGAATATTATGGCAACTGTAAACAAAGGCGGACAACATCGCCACGACGGACAGAAAAACTACGACCATTCCAACCAAAGAAACTCGGACAACATCCGGAACGCGACTCGCAAACACGATTATCGCGAGCACGAAGAAACCTTGACCAACGACGAGAACTACGATGCGAAAGGCCGATTGACGGTAGAAGGCGAGTTTGATGACAAACGCCAGAATGTCGATCCGCACGCGAACGACCACGGAATGGAATAACCATCGACCTAACCAATAAATACAACAAAACGCAATACCATGAACGGATTTTTCAAGACCATCATCGCCGGATTCACGGCCAAGAAATTAGGCGGCGGCTGTTTTAGCATGATCATCATTTTCGTGATCGTCTATTGGCTGCTGGGCAAATTCTGACATAAAATCAACTGCTATGGAACCACAAGACAAAAACCGCAAGATCGACAATCCGGAATTGAACCAGGATGCGTCCACCTACAACAAAGACGAAAGTTTCGAGGAAACCGACGACTTTCACAAATACGACGACACCGAGCAAAGCAACATCGATCCAGAGGACGCGATTTCCAGAAGCAACGAATCGATGAACGCAAACTCGAGAAACCACGTGCCGACTTTTACCCGCACTTACGACCGCAATGCTTCGGAAGATGTCGAGAAACATGGGCGATTTGATGGAGAAATCGGGATATGACTCTTTAGTATTTTAGATTTTCGGACTGGCAGAATTACTATCCTCAATCAACCAAAAAATAGAAATCAAAGAAAAACCCGAAGATGTTCTCACCTTCGGGTTTTTTATTTTTATGCCTAAGTGCCTGAGTGCAGAGATCCTTGAGACGTTCGCGGCTCTGAACCTTGCACCTTGAACCCTGCACCCATTTATCCTCCTTTTACCAATCGATCCAAAAGCAAATTCAGATTCACCGTAGCAAAACCCGAACTGTGGTCGCTCAAGCCATAAGGAATGATCAGGTCGCCGTTGTGGACAATCGATCCGCACGAGTAAACCACATTCGGCACGTAACCTTCGCGTTCGTCCGGATTTGGCATGATCAATGGTTCTTTAAGACGTCCAATCTCTATTTCGGGTTTGTCGATGTCTAGCAACGAAGCTCCAATACAGTAGCGTCGCATCGGCCCGACGGCGTGCGTGATAACGAGCCAACCGTGTGGCGTTTCGATCGGCGAACCGCAATTTCCAATCTGCACCAATTCCCATGTATACTCGGGTGACTGTATTTTCACAGGATCGTCCCAAATATTGATGTTGTCGGAATACATTAGGTAATTGTTCCAGCCGTCGATTCGCGAAAGCATCGCATATTTTCCGTTGACTTTTCTAGGAAACAGCGCCAGATTCTTGTTCTTCGCTCCTTCCCCATTCAATGGCGACGTCTTGAAATCGTAAAAATCTGTCGTCTGCAACAGTTTTGGCATGATGTGAGAACCGTCATAAGCCGTGTAAGTCGCGTAATAGATCGTCTGCCCGTTGTCTTTTACGAACCTCACGAAACGCGCGTCCTCGATGCCTTTGCTTTCAAAGTCAGATATCGGGAAAATCACGCGGTCGCTGATGTCTGTATCTCTCGAAAAGCTGATTTTCCGATACGAGTCGGACAATGCCAGAATCTGTTTGTACTGTGCAATCCTTTCCTCGTCATCGGTTTTCGCCCTCGCCGACAGAATGATTTTCTTCAAGCTTTCGTAATCGAAACGATCTTCCAGTTTCGAATCGACTTCTGCCAAAAACTCCGGATCAATCTCGGCTTCCTCGCCTTTCTTCAAGAACAATTTTTTCTGATAGATCGTCTGGTGCATCTTTTCGGCCTCATCGATATAATTTCCGGCCGGAATGATCTGGATATTGTTGTGCCTATCGATCATAGCCCGACGAAAAACCACAGACGAAATGTGGCCTTCGCCTACCGCCCGAAAGCTGATGAGCAAGCGTTGCTGGCCTTCTTCCAGATGGCTTTGGTCGGGATCGATAATGATCGACGGGTTAAAGAAAGCCGCCGACTCAATAGAATATTCGTGCGTAAAGTAAGATCCGATAAGGTATTTCTGATAATCGGTAAGCTGGCTGTAATCGTAGCCCGCTTTCTCGATATAAGGCTTGACCTTCTCGCAGTGTTTCGACAGTTTTTTGGTGATGTTGCGATGGCGCTTTGAAAAGTCCTGCAAAAGCGGCAGAATAAGCGCACTCACGGTCTCGGCGTTCAAGGCCAGGATTTTTTTGAGCAGGGAAACGGCCCGTTCTTCACCGTTAAAAAAATAGCGCGCAATCACGCGTCTCGGGTCGGGATAGACTTTCACGTCTTTTCGTTCTACCGAAATTCTCATAGCTGTGGTTTAGAGGTTTTCTCTAAGTTACGGCTTCTTGATTGGGCAAAGTGTGAAAGGAACGCTAAAGGTTTTTGTTTTTTGGGCGCGCCGGCGGCGATTCCAGTAGCGGTTGCAGTTACAGAAAAGTAGTTTTTGCTTTTAAACTTCGCTCGGAGCCGCCGTCGGGCTAAAGGCACTCGCTTTTTGAAAGCTGACCGCATTCAAAAGAGCTTAGACAAAGCCTTTATCCCTCGCGCAGCGCGGTGTTCCAGTTCAAAAGGCGATGGAATTTCAGTTTGAATTTTAGTTTTGGCATTGATTGTTTGGGTAAAATTTCGAATGCCATTTTCAAAACGTCATCCAAATATAAACCTGTCAGGTTCAAAATAGGAGAAATGATCAAATCTTTACTTCAAAACTTACTTTTCAGAAAGTCGTCTGAGCCTTTTCGCGGCTTCCACCAAAGTTTCATCTTTCTTGGCGAAACAAACCCGAATCAAAAAATCATCGTGCAAATCAGAATACAAACGCGAAACCGGAATCGCGGCCACACCAAATTCCTTAATGACTGGAGAGCGTGGAGATCGCCAACCGTGCCGGCGAACGCCTGAG
>JBCNQO010000154.1:0-5315 GCA_039592825.1 Flavobacterium sp. | reverse complement strand
TCTTTTCCTCGCTAAAGAAGCGAGAAAAAGGATAACCGCTTGCATCAGGGCTAGGCCGCGGAAGTAGCGACAAATCAAACCATCTTATTTGAACTTTGGGAACTGGCTTTGAGGCTTCTTTCTGTTCGCATCAAAAATTCCCGCCTGCACCAAAAGCTGTTCGACCTCGGTTTCGGGAACGCCTTGTTTCTCGGCCATTTTCGCCAGCAAGATCGTCTGCGACCTGAAGTAGCGCAACATGGCATTTATCGACAAAACGGCACGCAAGATTAGCACCGAAACCACGAATCCTATTAGGTACAAAAACGCGTAATAAAACAATTCTTCCATAGCGCAAAATTTGAGGTTGAGTACAGAAGTTAGGAAATTTCGGCTTTATGCGTGTTGCAGTTTGGGTCAATATTAACCATTGGCTTTGCAAAAATTACCATTCACGAAAATGGATTCCGGCAAATTCATCTTCAAAAAACTTTCGGTCTACCTTTGCGAAAAATCTGTCCATGTACGCTTTTTCGCTCTTGCTTCACTCCTATTTTCGCTGGATTGTCCTTGCGGGATTATTGCTCGCGATTTCCAGATCAGCATTGGGTTATTACAAGAATCGTCTGTTCTCCAAAACCGACGACGCAATAAGGCATTGGACGGCGACGATAGGCCACATCCAACTCATGATTGGCATGTTCGTTTACACCCAAAGCCCAATGGTGGTCTATTTCTGGAAAAACAAGAAAGAAGCGTTCTCGAACCCAGACGCGGTTTTCTTTGGAATCCTGCACATCGCGATCGTGACCGTTGCCATCGTACTTATGACTATCGCCTCGGCCAAAGCCAAACGCGAAACCACCGACAAAGCCAAATTCAAAACAATGCTCGTTTTTTTCTCGTTGGCACTACTCGTGATCCTGATTGCCATTCCGTGGCCTTTCTCGCCTCTCGCCCAACGACCTTATCTGCGATAAATGAAAACAAATCTCTCCCGACTGCGCCTGGCCGGATGGCTCGAAGGCATTTCTCTAATTTTATTGGTTTTCGTGGCCGTCCCGCTGAAATACGGTTTCGACAAACCCGAACTCACCAAAATCCTTGGCCCGATCCACGGCTGTCTTTTCCTGTTTTTCGTGTTTTCGACTTTTCAGGTCGCTATGGAACAGCGATGGAAATTCTCTCGAATCACTTGGAAAGTTCTCGTGGCTTGTTTGGTTCCTTTTGGAACTTTTTATGTGGATAGGACGATTTTGCGGAACTTATAAAGTGCCTGAGTTCCTGAGTTCCTGAGATCCTGAGCAACGATCCCGCTAAAAACAAGAATCTATACTTTTTTTTCCCCAATCTTTTACCATTCGCGAAACTCCGGCACTCAGGAACTTTGCACTCAGGCACTCATCAAGTTTTCTGCTTCTTCTTGCGAGCCGCCGGAAAAAGCACATTGTTAAGTATAAGGCGATAACCCGGGGAATTCGGATGAAGATCGAGCACTGTTGGTTCGTCGCCTACGCGGTGTTGGTAGTCTTCGGGATCGTGTCCGCCGTAAAACGTGAACATGCCTTTGCCTTTTTGCCCGTGGATGTAACGCGCCTCGCCGTTGATCTGGCATTCGCCCAAAACCAGTACATTCGATTTGATCAGGTCGCGCTCGAACGACGTCGTCTGTCCCATAAAACCTTTGACCAAAGACGTGTGGTTCTGGCACAACATCGATGGGATCACGTCCCATTTGGCCGAGAAATCCATGAGTGTAAAATAGTCTTTCTCGAAAGGCACACGACGTTTTTCTGTCATGTCGATATCCGAAAACTCGTAGCGCTCGGGCCTTCTTTCCAAAGTGAAGTTCTTGAAAGCGAAACTGCGCGAGTAATCGAGTTTGGACTGGTAATTCGGCTCGCTCGCGTCACCATCGAACATAGGCTCACAAATGTCGACACCTTCAGCAGACAGCGCAATATCGAAACTGTCTGTGGCCGAACACATGGCGAACATGAAACCACCACCAATCACGAAGTCGCGGATTTTTTTGGAAACGGCCAGTTTTTCTTGAGAAACCTTGTCAAAACCAAGCTTTTTGGCCAGCGCTTCGGCATTTCGTTTTTCTTCGATGTACCAAGGCGCATTGCGGTACATCCCGTAAAATTTACCGTATTGGCCCGTAAAATCCTCGTGGTGCAAATGCAGCCAATCGTACAGAATGAGTTGGTCTGACATCACTTCTTCGTCGTAGATTTCGGCATAAGGGATTTCGGCGTATTTCAAAACCAACGTCACGGCGTCGTCCCACGGTTTTTTGCCTTTTGGCGTGTAAACCGCGATTTTCGGGGCTTTCTCGAGCACGACGGTTTCCATGTTTTGGGACGGACTCGAGATTTCGTCTAGAATCGAATTGGCTTGCGAATCGGATAAAACCTCGAAACTCACGCCTCGTATCTGACATTCCTTGCGGATATCCGGAGCATCGGGCAAAAGAAAAGAACCGCCGCGATAGTTGAGCAACCAACTGGCTTTGTACTGTTTGTCGAGCGCCCAATAAGTGATTCCGTAGGCTTTGAGATGATTCTGCTGACCGGTTTCGTCCATAGGAACCAAAATGAAATTGGCATTGGCCGCGATCGAAAGCAACAGAAAAAGCGCTACAAGGTAAATCCTACGAAACATGATGTTCAATTTGCGTAAAGATAAACGTTAATCCCTTGAAAATAGTTCGTTCACAGCCAAAAATTCCTCAATTTTACAGCCTTGAATCTTGATTTCCCCAAATCGATGACACACCGCGTTTTCCTGTTCCTGGCTATTTTGGCCTGTGCTCCTATTTGGGCGCAGCAGCCCGATTTCGTGTCGGTGAACAACGACATCCAAAAGCTTATTTACGACAATCGCTATAACGAAGCCCAAAGTCAGATCTACAAACTGCTCAACATCAACAAGATCGACAAGCGCGAAGAAATGGTGCTTTACGTTTTTTTGAGCGACATCAAACGCATCCTGGTCTCGAACGACGAAGGCATGAAATTCGCGAGAAAGGCGCTCGCGGCCACGTATCAGGACAACGTTACCGGAAATCGCGCGCGCGCTTTAGCCTATCACGTGATCGCGAACCTGCATTTCGAGAAAAAGGACTTCGATTCGGCTTATTTCTATGCTTCGAAATCGTTGCGTCAGGCCGAAAGATATTCCGATGCCAAGCGGCTTTTCAACACCAAACTCTCGAATTTGCCCATTATCGGATATTACTATCTCAAGCACGATCGTTTCGCCGAAGCCGAGTCGACGTTGAACGAATCGATTGCGATGTTCCGCGAATCGGGTTCGATCTGCGAGATTCCGTTGCAACTGCTCAAGTTGTCCGACCTTGAAATGAAGCGCAAAAATCTCGCAAAAGCCGAAAAATACGCGCTGGATTCCCGAAAAATGGCCGACAGTTGCGAAGTCTCGAATTACGCGATCGCGGCCTATTCCAAACTTATCGACATCTATTCCGAGAAGAACGACGCCAGGAAAATGCTGGCCGCCGTGACCAAACGCGACAGTTTGAACCACAACAAAAGCCTTGACGAACAACGCAAAAACACCGAAGTGCTCGAGGCGCGTTACGACGCCAAAATCAGTCAGAAACAAAGCGAGGTTTTACGCCTACAGGTCAAAGCCGAACGCAGCCAAAATTGGATGTGGATCGGAATCAGCGGAACACTCGCGCTGTTTTTGGGAGTCGCATTGTGGTTGGCTTATCGTCTGAAACAGAAGAACAGGCTCATTTCAAGACAGAAATTCGAAGTCGACCGACTCAATTTGCTGAACCGCAAGATTTTCTCTGTGATTTCCCACGATTTCAAAGGCCCGCTGCACAATCTTCAAGGTTCGGTTGCCATGGTCGAGGACGACTACCTCGACGCCGACACTTTCCGCGAAGTCGCCACAGCCATCGGTTCGCAGACGGCTCAGGCGAGTCTCGTGCTCGAAAACCTGCTCAGTTGGGCAAAAGCCGAGATCCACGATCCCAAAGGCGATGCGCAGTGGACAAGCGCCAAAATGGTAGCTTCGGAAATTGCGTCCCAATTACAGATACCCGTTTCTGAAAAAGATTTGTCGGTTGCGATCGAGCTTCCCGAAACGCTTTCAGTCAAGATCCAACCCGACAAATTGCGTATCATTTACAGAAATCTTCTCAGCAACGCCATAAAATACAGCTTCGGATCGGGCAAGATCACGCTTGGTTTCGACACTCCAAAAGGCTGTCTTTTTGTGCGCGACGAAGGCACGGGAATCGATTCACAAACACTCAAGAAACTTTTTGCGAGCGCAGTCGATTCGGGCAAAGGCACCAATCTCGAGGTCGGTTACGGCATCGGGCTTCAGCTTACGTCCGAACTCATCCGGAAATCGGGCGGCAACATTTCGGCCGAAAACAATGCCGGCAAAGGCGCCACGATTTTCATCTGCCTCGAATCCAAACTTTCCTAAACAAAAAATCCCTCTTTCGAAGGATTTCTGTATGATTTGACTGATCGGAATTCGATATTAAAACGGAACGTCGCTGTCGTCGAAAGCATTCGAAGCGCTTCCGAAAGCCTCGTTCGCAGACGGAAAACTCTTTGGAGAGAACGGCATGTCTTCGTTCATTTTGGACGAGAATTCGCCAAAGCCGCTGCCGTAATCTTCCAGGTTGTCGAACTTACCCAAATGCCCAAGGAACTTGAGTCGGATGTTCTCGAGCGATCCGTTACGGTGTTTTGCGATGATGAACTCGCCCTGACCTTCTGTTGGTGAATGCTCGTCGTCGTCCCATTCCTCGATTTTGTAGTATTCCGGACGGTAGATGAACGACACGATGTCGGCATCCTGCTCGATCGCCCCAGATTCACGTAGGTCAGAAAGCAACGGACGCTTGCTCGAACCACGCGTTTCCACGGCACGCGACAACTGCGAAAGTGCAATCACCGGAACGTTCAATTCCTTGGCTAAAGCCTTAAGGTTACGCGAGATCGTCGAGATTTCCTGTTCGCGGTTTCCGCCGCCTTTGCCCGAGCCGCCAGCCGTCATTAGCTGAAGGTAGTCGATCACGATCATCTTGATGCCGTATTGGGATGCCAGACGTCGGCATTTCGCGCGCAAGTCAAAAATCGAGAGCGATGGCGTATCGTCTATGTACAAAGGCGCTTTCTCGAGGTCTTTCACTTTCGTGGACAATTGTTCCCATTCGTGCTTCTCGAGCTTTCCGGTACGCAGTTTTTCGGACGAAAGTCCTGTTTCCGAAGAAATCAGACGCGTAATCAACTGTACCGACGACATCTCGAGAGAGAAGAAAGCCACGGCCTGGTTGAACTGAA
>JBCNQO010000153.1:0-5329 GCA_039592825.1 Flavobacterium sp. | reverse complement strand
CTTCTATAACAGCTTTTCCTGGATTTTGCTTTTCGAGCAGACGAACGATCGAAGCCGCTTTTGCGCTGTCAGTCACGGTTTTTTTTTGTGAAAAAACTGGCATCGCTATAAGCGACAGCAGCCACAGAGAAAGCCGTATCATTACAGATGGTTTGGTTTGTCGGTAAATGTGATTTTTTTTGTAGGCGCAATGTTCACCCGCAAATCAAAAATATCAAAGCGATTGTAATGCCCCAAAATATCGTGCATCTGTTTGGGTTGTATGCATTTCGACAGATCGATTTCGGCATAAGCGATTCCCTCCACATCGATCAAAGGTTCGCCAATTACAGCGCCATTTGGCCCGATAAACCCCGAGAAAGCCGAATTCTTGCGCGTGAGCAACTCTTCAGCGTTCAGAACATCAACTTTCATCGCGTCCATGATTTCCTGGGAAATGGTCGAACACGAAACGATCGTGAACAGTTTCCCTTCAAAAGAATGCGCCGCTGCGCGGATCTTGATCGCCTCAGCCATATCGTAATCGGGTGGGGCGACCGGAAGTGAGATATAATTGGCAATATGAACCAATTCGCCTTGGGACAAAAGCGTGAAACGCGCCAAAGTATTGGTGTTCTCGCCACAAGCCAAAGTCCCGAGCGGCCCGACTTCGGTGTCGTAAACCTTCAAAGACGAGCCATCGCCCGAAGTCCAGGTGAGCTTTTCGGCCCAGGTCGGAACGAGTTTCCGGTGTTTGCCGATCACGTTACCAAGATTGTCCACAATCAGGTTGGTGTTGTAGATCTCGCCATAACTTTCGCCTCTTTCGTTTATCCCGATCACCACGTGAATGTCGAATTCCTTGGCCGCATCGTAAATTCGTTGCATGTCCGCACCAAATACATCCACAGCATTCCTATACAATTTTTCGTACCACGAACTGCCCTGGATTGGCGTCATGATCCAATTCCAGTAAGGATAACCCGCCACAAAAACTTCCGGGAAAGCAATAAGTTTCGCCCCGTTCGAAGCAGCTTCTTTGATTATCGAAATCGTCTTGTCCACCGTTTTTTCCACGTTGAGGAAAACAGGCGAGGTCTGAACCGTCGCGGCCTTGAATTTTTTGAAATCCACTTCTTTAAAAATTATGAGTTATGAATTATGAATTGGCCAATCACTGCTTTTGTTTCGTCTGAGAATGGAACAGCCTTGATCTGATTCGTGGCTTTGTCAAGCCCGACATTCACCAGCGTCACTTCGCCTTCAAGGCAAACACTTTCGTCCGAATGCCTGAAATCGAAACCGCAAGTCACCGACGCGCCACCTAGATTGGTCACCCAAAGCGCCTTTGTCAGCTCATCGCCAATTCTCGCCGGTTTCCTGAACTGAACCTTTAAGTCAACCGTCGGAATACCATTGATTTCGTGAATTTTAGAGAAAGGCCGATCGAGTTCTTCCCCGAACCAATCCTCTACCAAATCATTGAGCATTTCCAGAAATCTCGGGTAGAAAACGATTCCCGCAAAATCCACGTGCTTAAAGCGAACAATTTCTTGTTTTTCGAATTTTTTCATAGTTTTTTGGGCAGACATTTCCGTGACTTCGCTACTATCTTTCGGGGCGGGAAGCGGTTTTGCAAAGCGTCCTGGCGTGGCTTCCTTCGGTCGCCCGCCATGCCGCGCAAAACCAGCTTCCCGCCCCAAAAGGATAACCGCGAGTCCCGGGCTGCGGTTTGGTTTTTCAGTTCAACATTTTGTCAAAAAGTCGCGCTCGAGGCTTTCTTCCAATCATAGAAAAAGCGGTCGGGCACAGTTTCCGGTTGCAAAAGACAACCTGTTTTCAATTCTGGGAAAAGTTCGGCAAACGTCTTGATGTTCGTCTTGTCGATTCTCATGCTCACCACATCGCGTCCCACTTTATCCGGATGGTCGATTCCCGCAGAAGCCATCAACTCCATAGCCGATTTCACCGTTTCATGATGGTATCTGAAGACACGAACGCTTTTGAGAGCAGGATCGAGTCCGCTCACGAGTTTCGGATCTTGCGTGGCAACTCCTGTCGGGCAAGTATTGGCGTGGCATTGCAAAGCCTGTATGCATCCCAAAGCGAACATCATCCCGCGAGCCGAATTACATACGTCGGCGCCCATAGAAAGCGCACGGATTATGTCAAAACCACTAATGACTTTTCCGCTGGCAATAATCTTGATCTGGTCTTTGATCCCGAATCCGTTAAGGCAATCATACACAAAAGCCAAAGCGTCGCGCAAAGGCATCCCAACGTGATCGGAATATTCGATCGGAGCCGCACCGGTTCCGCCTTCGCCTCCGTCCACGGTAATGAAATCGAAATAGGTTTTGGTTTCGACCATCGCTTTACAGATAGCAATAAATTCCGACTTATTTCCAACGCAAATCTTCATCCCGACAGGTTTTCCACCAGAAAGATGGCGAAGTGTCTTGAGGAAATCCATGAGTTCCAAAGGCGTTTTGAAAGCCGAGTGCTTCGGTGGCGAAATGATGTCGTTTCCTTTCCCAACCAAACGTATTGCGGCAATCTCGTCGGTAACTTTTTCTTTCGGAAGAATCCCGCCGTGACCCGGTTTCGCTCCTTGCGAAAACTTGATCTCAATCATCTTCACGCTGTCTTTCTGGGCGCGTTCGGCAAAGTGTTCAGGAGAGAAATTCCCATATTGGTCGCGGCAGCTGAAATAGCCCGTTCCTATGTTCCAGACCACGTCTCCGCCATTGTCAAGATGATACGGTGAAAGTCCGCCTTCGCCCGTGTTGTGAAAGAAACCGCCTTGGGCCGCGCCTTGGTTCAAAGCCACGATGGCATTCTTGCTCAACGATCCGTAGCTCATGGCCGAAATGTTGAAAAGGCTCGCCATATAAGGTTTCGAACATTGGGACGATCCGATCTGGACTTTCGGATTCTCGTCTATGTCCGCGAAAGCGATGGCTTTAATACTGTGATTGATCCATTGGTAACCTTCGTCGTACACGTTCAATTGCGTCCCAAAAGGCTTCGTGTCGAGTTCTTTCTTGCTTCGGGCATAAACCAGTCCGCGCTGCAAACGGTCAAACGGGCGTCCATCTATATCAGTTTCCACAAAATACTGGCGGATCTCGGGACCGATCGATTCCAAAAGGTAGCGAAGTCGTCCCACCAAAGGGAAATTGCGGCGGATCGCGTGCCTGGATTGGTACATATCGAATAATCCCATGGCGATCAAAGGCACGAAAAACACCAAAAGGAACAGGAATTTCCAGTTGATGTAAGTCAATATTGCCGTGAGCGTGAGGGTCGTAATGGAAAATACGAGGAAAACCTTTCTCATGTCTGCTTGAGTTTGAACCGTTGGATTTTGCCGGTTTCCGTCTTCGGAAGCTGGTCTATAAAGTTAACGATTCTGGGGTATTTATAAGGCGCGGCGGCCATTTTGAACCATTCCTGTATCTCTTTTGCCTTCTCCGGATGTGCCACCGATTTGTCTTTCAGGACGATGTGCGCGCAAACGAGCATACCGCGCTGCTCATCTGGAGCCGAAGTCACGGCACATTCGGCAATTTCGGGATGCGCCAGCAAAACGCTTTCGACTTCAATGGCCGAAATATTGTAGCCAGAGGAGATGATCATGTCGTCTCCGCGAGCGACGAACCAGAAATAACCGTCTTCGTCCTGCTTAAAAATATCGCCCGTGATGTTCCAGCCATTTTCCACATATTCGCGCTGTTTGTCTGGCGCATTCAGGTATTTGCAACCCGTTATTCCGCGAACCGCAAGACGTCCGGCCTGGCCTTCGGGCAAATCATTTCCGAGATGGTCGACGATCTTGGCTTCGTATCCGCGAACGGCCAAACCAGTCGCTCCGGGTTTCATGTTTTCTTCTGTCGATGCGATAAAAATGTGCAGGATTTCAGTCGAGCCGATGCCATCTATGATCTTGAGATTCGTCGCATCGAACCAATCTTTCCAGACTTTCAACGGCAAAGTTTCTCCCGCCGACACGCATTTGCACAAAGACGAAATGTCGAAATCCTTGACCAAAGGTGTAAGGACGCGATAAGCAGTTGGAGCCGTAAAAACGATTGTGACCTTGTGTTCCGAAATCGCTTTGAGCAACATTTCGGGAGTAGGTTTTTCGATCAAAAATGTAGACGATCCGAAATAGAACGGGAACAAAACCATTCCGCCAAGCCCGAAAGTAAAGCCAAGTGGCGGACTTCCCGTAAAAATGTCGTCTGGCGTAGGATTGAGCGCATATTTCGGGAAAGCCTCGCAAACTAGCAAAATGTCGCGGTGAAAATGCGAGGTCATTTTGGGTTTTCCGGTCGTGCCCGAAGTGAATCCGATTATGGCAATATCGTCGGCTTTTGTCTTAAGGTTGTCGAACGTCCTGGGTTTGGTTTCCATGAGTCGTTCGAGCTGCGAATCCTTGGTTTCCGATCCATCGAAAGGGCAAACAAATTTGAGAAAAGCCGATTTTACGGTCTTCATCTCGTCCAGCAGTTTTTTGTCGCAGAACGCGTGAGAGATCTCGGCGCTGTCGCACATGATCGTGAGCTCTTTCTCGCGCAATAATGGCATCGTGGCCACGACAATTCCGCCGGCTTTGAGGATTCCGAACCAGCACGCCACGAACATCGGGTTGTTGGCCGAACGTATCAAAACGCGGTTTCCAGTTTCGAAACCCAAATCGTCGGTGAGCACATGCGCGATCTGGTTGGCTTTTTCGTAGAGTTCGCCAAACGTCCAATTGCCTTCGAACGTCCTTATCGCGATCTTTTCGGCATTTCCCTCGCGAATGTGGCGGTCGAGTAGATAGTCGACACAATTCAAATCTTCGGGAAACCGGAAATCTTCGTGGTCGAGCACGACTTCTGGCATCAGTTCTTTTGGCGGCAGATGGTTTTGGGCGAAGTGATCTTGGTAGGACATTTTTGGATCTCAGATTTTAGAATTCAGATTTACGGATTGACAGAATTGGGCTTGGTTATTTCGGATTCGCAATCGATTGAATTTTTTTATTTGCCGCGGATTAGCGGATTTCCTGGATTCTAATCTTAGAAATCCGCTAATCCGCGGCAAAAAACTTTACTTCCGTTTATGGGAATCGGGCTTCAAAGCCTTTTTCATGCCTTCTTTCTCGCGCCTTTCTGACTTCTTGAAACTGAAAAGCGAGCCCGCGGCCTGAATGTACTGGTTCGGGATATCGTCGGGTTGGAACTGTTCGTAGGCTTGGGCATTGCGCACGAAATTCGGGTCGAGCAGCAGCGGTTTTCCAAGCGCTACCAAATCGGCACGTCCGTTCAACAAAATCGTGTTTATCTGGTCGATGTCCTGGATT
>JBCNQO010000152.1:0-5343 GCA_039592825.1 Flavobacterium sp. | reverse complement strand
GGTTTTGGTGTATACTTTCATGGTTTTGAATTGATAATTAAGAATTGACAATTGACAATTAGCGTTTCGCAGAAACTAAACTCTAAAATTTGCCGATAGATGATGTATTTATTTTAATATGACAAAAGTCGATTCTCATTTTTGTAGCTGTTATTTCCAAAGTTTCATACTTCCGGTAATTGTCCAATTATCAATTATCCATTGTCAATTGTCAATTAAACAGGTTTTGGCGCATTCACCCCATCGGTATCGCTCTCGATAAGCCCGTCGCGAAGCCTGATCACGCGTTTGGCGTAAGCGGCGATGTCTTCTTCGTGGGTTACGAGAATGACCGTGTTGCCATTTTTGTGGATTTCGCCAAAAAGGTTCATGATTTCGACCGACGTTTTACTGTCGAGGTTTCCCGTGGGTTCGTCGGCAAGAATGATCGACGGCTTGTTCACCAAAGCTCTCGCGATGGCCACGCGCTGTCTTTGTCCGCCAGAGAGTTGGTTCGGCTGGTGATCCATTCTGTCCGAAAGGTTCACTTGCGTAAGCACTTCTGTGGCGCGTTGTTTTCTATCTGATTTGGAATATCCGGCGTAGATCATCGGCAAGGCCACATTGTCCAGAGCCGTCGTCCGCGGAAGCAGGTTAAAAGTCTGGAAAACAAACCCTATTTCCTTGTTGCGGATATCGGCCAATTGATCGTCGTGCATCTTGCTCACGTCGAAACCGTTCAGGATGTAAGTGCCGGAAGTTGGCGTGTCCAGGCATCCCAAAAGGTTCATAAGCGTAGACTTTCCGGAACCCGATGGCCCCATAAGTGCCACGTATTCGCCTTTCTGGATGTCCAGATTGACGCCTTTTAGCACATTTACGATCTCGCTTCCCAGCGTAAAGTCGCGTTTGATGTTGGTAATCTTGATTAGCGCTGCCATGTTCTTCGATTGTGGCCTAAAAGTAGAAAAATGCTCCTTAACATAGAAATCAAAATCAGATAGTCAATTACACAATTCCCACAAAGCATTGCAAAGTAAATATAAAAACTAGTTAATTATTAAACTATTCTTAATGAATTAGGTTAAAAAATGTGTTTAATTCTAAATTTGCTTGTATAAATGAATGATAAATTATAAATCAAAACCAATAGTCATGAAAAGAATCCAATTATTTCTGGGAATAGCCGCTTTGGGTGTGGCGTTTACCTCTTGTAAGAACGAAGCAGAAGCCAAAGCCGAGAAAACAGTCGACACTTATGTAGTATACGTCGATTCTGTAGGAAGTCTCGCTGCCGCGGATGCAAAAGCCAACTGGACTGCGATCGAAGCTGCTTACCAAACCCGCACAGCCGAAGCTGAAACTGCCTTGCAGGATCTGAAAGACAAGGAAGCTGCCCAAAAGAAACTGGACGACAGCAAAATGAAATACGAAGAACTCAAAGCCAAAGTTGAGGCCGAAGCCGCTGCGGAAACGCCTGACAGAAAAGCTACATTGCGTGCCGCTTTGTTTCCTGCGGGAACGATCGGTTCCGATATGAGCTTCGCCTGGGTGAACAAAGACAACATCCTAAAAGTGTACAATGACTTCTATAACGAGTTCGACAAAAACAAAGACAACTACAGCCGCGAAGACCTCGACGAGGTGAAATTGTTGTATGAAGCATTGGACGCCCGTAAAAACACGGTAGAAAAAGAAGGCCTTTCTGGTCCCGACAACAGAAAAATCGCCGAGCTCAAAATCAAGTTCGCGCCTAAGTTCAAATGGGAGCGAATCACTACTAAAGGCGCAGAAAACGCAGAAGCGAAAGACGCTGCCAAGTAAGACATCGTTGATTATTAATTCAGGAGAAGCCGTGGTTGAAGAAATCACGGCTTTTTTGCGTCTGATTTCTATCGATTTTCGGTATATTGTCGATAAAGTGTAATAAAAAATCGACGAAATACATTTAAAACAAAGTAAATTCCTACAAATTATTTTTCTGTCAAACAGATAAAATAATCGCTAATCGTGATTTATTTGCTTTAATTTGCTTTTAAAATCGCAATCTGAACCAATATTTGTTGCGGTTATCCACATTTAACATTTCGTAAACTTGAAATGTCACTTTTAACAAGAATCCGATGGTTATTTTTGGGCGTCAGAAATAAAATTCACGATGTCAACAACAACACAAATTATCGGAATTTTCTCGCTGTTTTTTTTATCGATCGCAAATGCCCAAGTGGGAATCGGAACAGCAAACGTGCACAATAGCGCATTGCTGCAACTTGAGAGCACAACGTCAGCTTTTGTTTTGCCAAGACTTACGGATGCCCAAATGACGGCAGTTTCAAGTCCGGTTACAGGATCGATGATTTTCAACACGAGCGAAAACCTACCGTATTTCAAAAGCGATTTGGGCTGGTCGAGTTTCGACCTCAATTCAAACCCTACGATCATTCTCTCGAGAAGTGGTGGCACGATGCTCACTTCAACAGTGAATTCTTATCCGATCAATCTCTCATCTACGAATGTCGTCTCGAACAGTTCGGCCTATTTCACGGTAGACAGTCCGGGCGCTGTCACGGTTTCTCGCGCTGGCGTTTACCTTTTGTCTGCGAGTATTTCAACGTCAAATATGCCGGCGGGATCGAGAAACTTTTACATTGGCGTTTATCGCAGTGGCGTTCTCTTGGGATATCTTACGAAGTCGAAACTTGAAAATCCGGCAAGTGATTATTGGGGCGCGACAGGCAGTTTGATGTATTATGCCAACGCCGGCGACCAATTCTACTTCCGCTATTTCGTGTCTCACAACGCCACGCTTACCAATGCCATCCAAACCATTTGTATAACCAAACTAAACTGATATGCTAGCAAGACTATGCTTTTTCCTGTTGTTCTTAGCCGGTTCGGTTTCGGCCCAGGTCGCGATCGGTACGACGAATCCGAGTCCTAGCGCGATATTGCAGCTCGAGGCGACAGACAAGACATTCGTGCCTCCAAGAATGACGAACGCCCAAATGATGGCCATAGCGTCGCCATTGAACGGATCGATGGTTTTCAATACCACGCACAACGCCATGTTCGTGAGAACGTCAAACGGGTGGAAGAACTTTTTCGAGACTTCGAACGCCTCGATCGTACTCAACAAGGTTTTCCCTTCCGGAAACACGTCGGTATCCACAACCAACAACAGTTATGCAAATTTCCCGCTTACCGCATCGGACGCCATGACGATAGACAACGCGATCTATTCGATTACTGGAGCCGGAAAAATCAAGGTAGCCGAAGCCGGAGTTTACATGGCCACGGCAAGTTTTTCGGTAGTGAATATGCCAAGCGGCGTAAGAAAGTTCATCATTGGTGTTTACCAGAACGGAGCGCTTTTGGGCTATCTCACAAGAGGAACAGCCAATCTCGACGCCACAGACGAATGGGGAACGAGCGGTTCGATTTCCATCTCGGCCAACGCGGCAGACGTGATCGAACTCAAATATGTGCTTAACAACAACGGCACGCCGTTAGAGGCGAAGATCTTTAATATAGGAATCACGAAGTTGAAGTAATTGACAATTGATAATTGACAATTAATAAGTATTAATTAAAAATTGATTGGAATTCGATTTTACGTTCTTATCGTGAAATCTTCTCTTTCCTGTTCTTTCCTGAAAAACACCAAACCCCATTGGAACGTGTCTATCGTGACCGTGACTTCGGGGTGTTTTTTTATGGCTTCCCAGGCTTTGGTCATTTCTTCAGACCAATGGATGTCGTCGAAAATCCAGACCGAATCGTTGTTTTTTGTAGAGAGCAATTTCTCGAAATAGGCGAGTGTGGCATCTTTTTGATGATTGCCATCAAAGTAGATCAAGTCGAATTTAGAATTCCGGATTTCGGTGGAATCCAAAAAAGAATTGAATTCGCCAACTTTCACTTCTACGTTTTTTATTCCCGTTTTTTCCAATTGGTTTTTCGCTTCCGCGGACGTATTGGCGCAACCTTCAAGCGAAATCACGTTCGCCGACGCATTGCCAAAAGCCAGAGCCGAAGTGGCCAGACCAAGCGAAGTCCCGATTTCGAGAATGCTTTCAGACCTGAAATAACGCGCGATCCGGAACAACAGTTTTGCGCGTTTTCTCGAAATTCCCGCATTTCTGGCAATGTCCGAAACCTTTCGTTCGTTAGACTTAAAAACTCGTGAACCTGCGCCAAAGTCGGTTACGGAAATCGTTTTTTGGTTTTCCAGAAGCGACTTTCGGTAATTCTCCAAAAGTTTGTATTCGGGAAAATCCGATTTATCGTAAAAACACTTCGTCACCAGATCGAAAACGAAAGGCGAATGCACGCCATGTTGGTTAGTCGACTTGATGACGAAGTTGCAATAAGATGTAAGCTGATACCACATTATTTTCGGGCTCTTTCGCGAATTTCAGACAGTTTCTGGTCTACGAGCATTTTTCCGTCGCGGAAAACTTCTTTGAGTTCGCCGGTTTTTTCTTCGTCCCAGGAAACATTGTCGTGCAAAGTGAAAGTGCCGTTTTCCAAAGTGATCTTCATCAAACCTTTAGCCGATTTCTTTGTGCCATCGTCGGTAATCGGATCTTTGAAAATCGCTCGTCCTTCGCCGTTCACCTCGCCGTAAGTCGCTTTCATCGCAAACCCGAAAGTGTCGCGAGTGTTGTATTGGTAAGTGAAAGAACCGATGCCAAAAACGATGTTCGTGCTCGCGAAACCTTTTGCCTTTAGGCGTTCGCAGATTTCGGTGGCGCGGTCTGGCGTGATGCTGTCTCCGTAAATCGCGCCTATTCGTGGCACCAATTCCTTGAAACCTTTGCTGTTCGTGCTGCCGCCAAAAACGTCCCAAAGCAGCTCGATCACGCCTTTTTTCTCGTTTTCGTTCTTGCCGTTCGGATTCCCGCAAATGATGTCGGCAGGATTCCCGCTGTCAGGACGAATCACGACTTTTCCTTCGCGGTTCACGATTGTTTCTTTCAATCTCGGCAGATAATCGGTCAAAACCTTCCACAAATCCCATGTATCGGACACAATTGAAACAATTCCTTTCGGATAAATCTCGGTGATAAGCCGCTTGAAAGTCTCGTATTCGCCTTCGGTCGTTCCCATACACATTACGCTATGTTCGGTTGCGGCCACAGATCCGCCAATCAATTCCTTGTCTGAATCGGCATTGTAGTATTCCTCGAGAAAATCGATCGCCGGAACAGTGTCGGTTCCCGTAAAATAAAGCAAATGTCCAGAAGATGAAGTGAGTGAAGCTTCGATTCCGCCCATGCCTCGCATGGAGAAATCGTGTGCCTGCCAATCGACGAATTCGGGAACAGACGACGTTTCATCGGCATATTTCTCAAGAATCTTGCG
>JBCNQO010000151.1:0-5350 GCA_039592825.1 Flavobacterium sp. | reverse complement strand
CTAAAGAAAAATACAAGTGACGAATTGTCAATTGTCAATTATCAATTATCAATTAAAAAAGGGCCGACCCGAAAAAGCGGCAGGCCGGCCCAGAGGAACTTCTTTATAGTGGCAGTAGCAGTTGCAGCGGCAGACGTTTCGGTTCGGTTTGATCCGATTCGTTTGCGGCACAACAGCTTATTGCCTAAAGCTTAAAGCCTACGGCCTTTTAACGATTCTTCTCACAAATTTCCCTTCTCCCGAAACGACTTCAACCAGATAAACACCGCCGGAAAGTGGCGTAAGATCAAGGCTATTTCCGACTAGCATTCCCAATGTATTGTAGACCGATACTTTTTCGACTTCGAGCGGTCGGCTTAGTTCGAGTTTTCCGTTGGTTGGGTTTGGATACAATTGCACTTCGGACAGCGAATTGTGGTTCACGCCCAAAAGCGTTACCGACGTACAGGCCGAAATACTCTCGCATCCGTTCGTCACCATGATACACGCGTAATTTCCGTCTTCTGTTGGGCTGAAGGTTTGGGAATTTGCCCCGGCGATTGGGCTGTTTGCGTTGTCGCAATCCACCCATTGATATGTCGTTCCCGCCAAATCGCGAACTGCCGTAAGCACGTTTTCTTCCAAAGTGACCTCAAGCGTCAAAGCGTTCTGGGAATCGGTGATCACGACAGGAAGCGTGAACGTGGCGGTTTGTATCGGACTGCAAACGGAATTGCTCGCCGTCAAAGTCACCGAATAATTTCCGGGACAATTGTACTCGAACGCCGGATTGAGTTCGGTTGACGTGTTTCCGCTTCCAAAATCCCATAAAACCGAATCGTAATTCAAACTAGCATTCGAGAAAGTCACGCTTGCCGATTGGGTTTCGGGATTGTAGTCGGCCGTTGGCAAATAGCTGAACAACGCACTCGGCGCGAGACACATCGGTTCATCCAGATAGACGACAGACGTTGGTACGAAAGCACCGAAAATCTCGAATCCGTCGGCTTGCAAAACCGGAATCCCGTAGTCTTTCGAAAACCATTGGTAAGAAACGGTCGTTGTAGGAATCGGTATTGCGACGCCCATCAAAGTCATCGTTTCGGTCTTTTGGATTTTCGATTTGAGCTTGATCACGTTCGCGAAAGTTCCCATTGGCGTGGTCAGCGAACCCCAACCTTGAACCGTATTGGTGCGCGTTATGGCCAGATCGTACTGGAAATCCATTCCGACGCTGTTCAGGTCGAACGCCAAATGGCCCGTGTTTACGGTATTGTCTCCAAAGTTCATCGGGAAAACGTAAATCTCGTCTTGATCATCGTAATCGACAGTAACCGGAAGCGTGATGTTGTTCACCGTTGCCGTAAAACCGCGCATTCTGTTAGCAAAACCAGCATTGTTCTTGCGTGCGTGTTCCACAATATTGCTCACTCCATAATTCTCCAGATCAAAACCTTCACTCAAAAGCGAGGCATGCGTAAAATTGCTGTTGAATTGGGAATTGCACGTAAAAAGATAGAAATGCGACAAACACCAACTGAGCTTGTAACCCGCGTTATTCGGGTTTTGCCAGGCGAACTCGGTTTGGGAATTCGCGTTCAGGTTGGCGTAGTTCCAATTGTGGTTCGCGCCCGTCGCGGCAAAATTCGTCGTGAGGAAATTCGAGGCCTTGCTCGTCGTGAAAGCGTCTCCGGCCGAGTTGAAGTCGGAAGCCTCGTAAGTGATTTGGCCAGACGCGGCCTGTATCGCCAAAGCGGCGAGAATAAGAGTAATTTTTTTCATATCGCTATTGTTTTTGATGTTTCGTAAATGGCAAAAAATGTCAGGCTCCAAAAAATTGGAGCACAATCGTAAGTCGTTGGAAGGGATTGTCTTAGTCGTTTCCCAGATAGGGAAAATGCGGTTCGTGGCTTTCCGCATATTGAAAGTAGGAAAATTGCTTTTGAACCGATTTTTTATTCGACGAAAGCTCTTGATTTTCAGATTAAAGGCTTTTTGATACGGAAAATCTGACACAAAACAATATCGTTTCCCGATTTGGAGTTATATCCAAAACCTTCCGATGAAAAAAATTACGCTGCTAGTATTGCTGACTTTCCTTTTCGGATCGTTCACTCCGAAACCGCTTGACGACTGGAAAACCATTCACGTTTTTGTGGCTTTGTGCGACAATGACAACCAGGGAATCGTGCCTGTTCCGAGAAAAATCGGCAATGGACAGGATCCGGAAACGAATCTTTATTGGGGTTGCGGTTTTGGCATTAGGACTTATTTCAAGAAAAGCAAGGATTGGATTTACATCGGAAACCAGAAGAAAAACGGACACATCCTGGAGCGCATCGCCTTTCGACATAAAACCAAAAATTGGTATCTCGTGGCCGACGCTTACGACGGAAAGTACATCAAGGATTGCACGATCGATTACCTCAACGGACTTTCGGGCAAATCCAGATCGCAAATCTCCATTGGCGGAAAAACCATAAAAATTGGCTCGAACGCCCAAATGCTAGCCTACATCGGCCACGACGGACTCATGGATTTCGACCTCGAAAACACGTTCCAAACCACCGACTCAAAATCACGGGACGCCATAGTTCTGGCGTGTTACAGCCGCAATTATTTCCAGCCTTACCTCAAATCGGCCAAAGCCAATCCTATGGTTTTAACTTCGCATTTGATGTGTCCCGAGGCTTATACTTTGCACGATGCGCTTTCGGGTTATCTGCTTGGCGAAAACAACGAGCAGGTTCGCTCTCGCGCCGCGGCTTCTTACAATAAGTTCCAGAAATGTGGCTTGAAAGCTGCGCGGAATTTGTTGGTTACGGGGTTTAAGTGATTTGGGCGAAGGTTGCACTTTTAACTTTTTTGGCAGAATTTCTGTAATTGGATCTATTCTAGAATCGTTATTTTTCCAAACCTAACAGGTTTGACAAACCTGTTAGGTTTCCAAAAAAACAGAATAAAAAACCAAAACAACTCCCCAAATCCTAGCCCAGAAATCCCATTTACTCAAAACCCGACCGCCGTTGCGAATTTTCCTATAACTTTAAGGAAAACCAAGACAACGACACCATGAAAAAAACTACGCTCGCCTTTCTGGCGCTTTTTGGCATTATGCAAACTTTTGCCCAATACGGCGCTCCCGACCCGACTTTTGGCGTAAACGGCATCGCTACTTTCGATTCCACGCCCAACAGCAACAACGGCTCCTGGGGTTACGGCGGCTGCATGCAATCGGACGGGAAGATCATCATCGTGGGATCGGTTTATACGAATGCTGTCACGAAAGACGATTTTGTGATGATGCGCCTAAATGAGAACGGAACACTCGACACGACATTCGGCAACCAAGGCATCTTCACGACAGATTTCCTCTCGCGAGACAACATGTTCACCACAGCGATACAATTGCCGGACGGCAGGATTCTGGGCGTGGGAAACAACTTCATCTCGAACACTAACGACATCGTATTGGTGATGCTCAACGCCAACGGAACACTCGACACGAGCTACGGCACAAACGGTTTCAGAATCGTCGGAAGCCCGTCTTTGGTCGAGAACGCCTACGAAATCATCAGACTGCAATCTGGTAAATATCTCATTTCTGGAGTGCAATACAACAGCAGCTCGCCACAGCACGCTTTCGCCTTGTTCCGATTCAACGAAGATCTTACGCCAGACACGACTTTCGGCACGAACGGCATAAAAACCTTTCCTGAATTCTCTAACGGCGACAGCACTCCGATAAGCGAAACCCCAGAAGGCGACATCATCTTTTCCACGTATAATATGATCGTTTCTTTGGGAACCTGGATGGATTTCGTGGTCGTAAAAGTTCATGCCGACGGTTCCATGGACACAAGTTTCGGAACGAATGGCCAAACGCGTATCGACATCACCGGAACGCCGGGCCAAACAGACATTCCGTATGCGCAGATGTTGCAGTCCGACGGAAAAATCGTCGTGTCCGGAAAAACGTGGCTAAATCAGATCTCGAACACTTTCTCGATATGCCGATTGAACGCCAACGGCAGTCTGGACACAACTTTCGGAAATGGCGGAAGAGCGCATTTCGTGTACGGAAACACCGATGACGATGTTTCTTACGGTGTCACCCAGCGCCTGAACGGGAAATACGTGATTGGCGGATCTTCCGATAGAGGAAATTATGCCGATTACGCTTTGTTGTTCCTCAACGAAGACGGCACGCCAGATGCGAACTTCGGAACCAACGGACTCGTGAGAACAAACATCTCGGGGCTCGATATCATGACCAACATGTTCGAGAGAGAAGACGGAAAAATTGTGCTCATAGGGGAAACCGGAAACTTTGGAGGCGCTGGTTTTACAGCTGTTCGCTACACGGTAGAACCGAATCTGTCGACAGCCGAAAATCCGCTGGAAAACGTCTCGCCTTACCCGAATCCGGCCAAATCGCAATTGTTCGTGAACGTCCAGAACTTATCCGAAGCCAAGGCTACTTTGTACGACATGACAGGACGCGCACTTTCGGTGTCCACGCAAATCTCGAACGGGCAACTCACGCTTTCTGACCTCGGGAAGTATCCGGCGGGAACTTACGTTTTGCAACTGCAGTCGGCACAAGGTTCCAAAACCTGGAAAATCCTGCACTAGATAGCTTTCTGACTGTCAGGAGCGTTGCATCGGGCAAAGCATTTTTTTCCAAAGTCGCTTGCAAATCCCGATTCTCCTGCTAACTTTGCAGTCCGCTAGCGCGATTAGCTCAGTTGGTTCAGAGCATCACGTCGACAACGTGAGGGTCACTGGTTCGAATCCAGTATCGCGCACTATTAACCTCTTGATTCACAAGTAATCGAGAGGTTTTTTTTATTCCCATTTATTTGATAACGACTGGCGTTTTGTCAACGTCTTTGATTTCATCGAGATAAGCGCCATCAATGGTCAGCACGAACGATTTATAGCCAAGTTCCTTTTCGAGTTGGCTTCTTTGTTTTATAAGTGAAAGTCCCGAATTCCCGAAATTCCGAGAAAAAATATAGAGCACGAATTTGTCTTCTTTCCAAAGATCGACTCTTTCGCCAGTTGCCACTTCCTTAAAAACGAATCTTGAGAAATCGATCTCTTCGCCCGAACTTTCGGCGATGGCCTGTTTTGTCACTTGTTTGAAAAGCTTTTCCGGAGCACATAAAATGCCGAGCTTTGCCCTGACTTCCTCGATTGTCGCAATTTTCTGGTCGGTCACCAGCAGCATTTGCCCAAATTTTCCCAACTCGTGAATCGGCGCGCCTTCTTCCGAAACATAAACCACCAATTCACCAGGAATGTCGTACTTTTTCTCCAGATGATCGCAGTAGGCTTTATTGGTTTTGAAAGTATCGCCTTTTTTTTG
>JBCNQO010000150.1:0-5359 GCA_039592825.1 Flavobacterium sp. | reverse complement strand
GCTCGAATTCTTCTTTGGCGGCACCGAACTCAACGTCGCGGCTTCGCTGTCAAATCTCGGTTTGCAAGTGGAACACGTGAGCGCGGTTTCGAACGATTTCGTCGGACAAGCCGCAGTTTCTTGCGTGAAAGGATACGGAATTTCTCCCGAAAACATTCAAACAAACGACGATCCGCTCGGGCTTTATTTTCTCGAAACGGGCGTCGGTTTGAGAGCCGGACAAATCGCTTACAACAGGCTTCACGGTTCATTCGCGAACATCAATCCAGACGAAATCGATTGGCAGGAAATTTTGAAAGACGCCGATTGGTTGCATTGGACGGGCATTTCTCCCGCGATTTCGGAAAACGCATATCTGGCTTTGAAGTCAGGTTTGCAGAAAGCGTCCGAATTGGGCATTTCGATTTCGGCCGATCCGGCTTATCGCAAAAACCTTTGGCAATACGGGCGCGACGGATACGAAGTTCTGTCGGAACTCGTCGGAATGTCTACGATTTTCATCGGTGGTCCGAACGAGATCAATGAGATTCTGGGCACCGATTTTCCGAACGATAAATCAGGTTTTCTGGCATCCGCGGAAGCGCTCAAAAAAGCAAAACCATCGATACAAAAGGTGTTCGACAAAGTGCGCATCGGGAAAACCGCTTCTCACCAAAGCGTTCAGGGACGCGCTTTCGTCGACTCGAAATACATCGAAACCAATGACATTGAAATTACCGACGTGGTCGACAGAATCGGCACCGGAGACGCATTCGCCGCCGGACTGATCTTCGGACTAAAATCGATGGACGACCAAAAAGCGCTAGAATTCGCAAACGCGGCCTGCGCGATCAAACACAGCATTTTGGGCGACGTGAATCTCGCCTCTGAACAGGAAATTAACGAAGTCGCACGCGGTGATTACGGCGGACGCATCAAAAGATAAGACACGAAATGGCACAATTCAAACGACTAGAAGTTTACAACCAATTGCAGCGAACGCCCGTCGTTCCTGTGTTTTACCACGGCGATTTCGAAACGGCCAAAGAAATTCTCAAGGCATGTTACGACGGTGGCGCGCGCGTTTTCGAGTTCACGAATCGTGGAGACGGCGCTCATCGCGTATTCCGCAAACTCGTCGAATTTGCCAAAGCCGAACTGCCTTACCTCATTTTGGGCGTCGGATCGGTTGTAGACGAAGCGACAACGGCAATTTTCATCCAGAACGGAGCGAATTTCGTGGTGTCGCCCATCATGAATCCCGAAATGGCCAAGATCTGTAACCGACGGAAAGTCGCGTGGTTGCCGGGTTGCGGATCGGTTTCGGAAATTTCGGTCGCGGAAGAATTCGGTGCCGAAGTCGTGAAAATGTTCCCCGCGCCAGGCGTCGGCGGACCCGATTTCATCAAAGCCGTGAAAGGCCCGATGCCGTGGACGAACATCATGCCATCCGGAGGCGTGGAAGCAGAGGAAAACAACCTCAAACAATGGTTCTCGGCCGGTGCATTCTGCGTCGGACTCGGGACAAAAGCATTCGTTCAAAAACCAGACGGAACTTTCGATTACAACGCCATCACCAACAATTTCAAGTACGCTCTCGACTTCGCCAAACAATTCCGCCAGGCGAACTAAACGATAAACGCATGACCAATTCGAAAAATTCGGTGGGCAACTACCGCTGGAGCATTGTTGCCTTACTTTTCGCGGCGACGACGATCAATTATCTTGACAGACAGGTTCTTAGCTTGCTGCAGCCTTATTTGGAAGACATTTTCAAATGGAGCAACACCGATTACGCCAACATCACGGCCGTGTTCCAATTTGCGTACGCGTTGAGCATGCTTTTCGCTGGACGAATCGTAGACAAACTCGACACGAAATGGGGTTACGGTTGGGCGATCATCATTTGGTCTTTGGCCGCGATGGTGCACGCTTTGTCGATTCCGATCGGGGAGATTTTCTCGAGTATTCTGGGTTGGGTCGGGATTTCGGTCGTGTCGGTTTCGGTTACCGGATTCATCGTGAGTCGCGCGCTTTTGGCGTTTGGTGAAGCGGGCAACTTTCCGGCGGCAATCAAGGCCGTAGCCGAATATTTCCCGAAAAAGGAACGTTCGCTGGCCACGGGAATCTTCAACTCGGGCGCGAACGTCGGGGCAATTCTGGCGCCACTTACCATTCCGTGGATTTACAAGAATTGGGGTTGGGAATCGGCTTTTATCATCGTAGGAATCGTCGGTTTTATCTGGCTGATTTTTTGGTTGATGATTTACGAAAAGCCCGAAAAACAGTCGAAACTGTCCGCAGAAGAACTCGCTTATATCAATTCCGACAAGGAAGAAGAACCGATTTTGCCACAACAGGAACAAGTCGCAGCCGAAGAAAAAGTGTCGTGGTTCAAACTGCTCACGTATCGTCAAACTTGGGCATTCACAGTAGGGAAATTCATGACCGACGGCGTTTTCTGGTTCTTCCTGTTCTGGCTTCCGGCCTATCTCAAAGCCCAATACGGCATTACCGGTGAAGCCGTGATGATTCCGCTGGCAACGGTTTACACGTTTTCGATGATCGGGTCGATTTCGGGCGGTTGGCTGCCGATGTTTTTCATCTCGAAAGGCCACAATCCTTACAACGGACGCATGAAAGCCATGTTGCTCATCGCGATTTTCCCGCTGGCGATTCTGGCGGCACAACCTTTGGGCACGATTTCGTATTGGTTCCCGATCGTTTTTATAGGCATCGGAGCCGCGGCTCACCAAGCCTGGAGTGCAAACGTACTCACGACCGTAAGCGATATGTTTCCCAAAAAAGCGATCGGCTCGGTCGTGGGAATTGGAGGAATGGCCGGAGGAATCGGTGGCGTGATTGTCTCGAAAACCGGCGGCGCGCTGTTTGACCATTACAAAAACGTCGGCTCGGTCGAAACGGGTTACACGATTATGTTCAGCGTTTGCGCGGTGGCGTATCTCGTTGCCTGGTTTTTGATGAAGACTTTGGTTCCGAAGTATAGTCCTATTCGGGATTTGTAGTTATCGCATTCGGACAGAGCTGATAGCCGTTAGTGCTTTTAACTTGCTACAAAAAACGTATCTGACTTGCGAAAATACCATCAAATCAAAAAAGTTATGGATTATTTTCTATATTCGCGGGCAGCAAACCACAGCTATTTCCAAACTATATTAATCGATTGTTGGTCAAATAACCGACACATCGGCTTGCGCGTTTGTGTCCATTTAATATTCAGACTTTTATCATGAAAAAAAATTACACGTTGAAATTTGGGATTTTTCTTTTCGCAATTGCTTTGTTGTGGAGTTGCGGAGGTGGTGACGATAGCCCGGCTCAATCAGTAGCGACTGCACCAAGCGTATTGACTTCTGATGCACAGCCCGTGAATGCTACAACTTTCTCTCTCGAAGGCAATCTTATTTCAAATGGAAATTCAGAGATTTTTGAGCTTGGATTTTACTATGGCACAAATCCAAATCTTACTACTTCGAACTCGGAATTTATAAGTACGGCTATTATCGAATCTGGAAGCTTTTCGGAAGAGATTTCCGGACTGCTCCCAAATACACAGTATTATTTTAGAAGTTTTGCCCAGAACATAGTTGGCCAAACACTAGGAAATGTCATGAGCTTTTCCACCGGTGCGTTAGTTATGACCGAAGAACCTACAGAAATCCTGACCACGTCGGTTTTGTTGAAGGGAATTTCATCGAATACCGGCCTAAATACAGTAGGTTTCGTGTACGGAACGACCCAAAATCCCACAATAAACAACGGGAATTCCTCAGTATTGATAAATGGAACGTCTCCTTACCAAATCCAGATTTCAGGCTTGACATCCAATACTACTTATTACGTGAGATCGTACCTTAATCTACAGGGAAACATAAGCTACGGTGAGCAAAAGCAATTCAAGACAACTGGTTACTTCGGGCCTGGTGGCGGTTATGTTTTTTACGACAAAGGCGTCACGCAGGATGCCTGGCGATATATGGAAATACATCCCGAAACATTGAGTTATAACGTCAGCCAAACTACGGGAAGCCAATGGGGCAGTACAGGTTTCATATCTGGTACGTTTCCAGCTTTCGGCACGGGGCTGGATAACAGCAACACTATCGCCAACAGTGTCACACAGGCGAATTGTGCCGCAAAATTATGCCTGAATGCGACCATAAACGGTAAGTCCGATTGGTTCCTTCCGTCGAGCCAAGAGCTGCTGGTCGCCGCCAAATCGTTGCACAGTATGGGTGTTTTCCTCGCAAACCAAGCTTGGACTTCTACACAAACAGACGCGACTTATGCCAACACGCTAAGCTATAGCAGTCCTCCTCCCACTTTTTCGATCTTTACTGACACTCCTAAAACCTTCTCGAATGTTTTGGTATTGCCTGTTAGGAGGTTTTAATTCAGCGCAATTTCAGTAAAGCAGCCTTTTGATTTCTAAAGTCAAAATTTCATCCGAAGGCCGTTTCGCATCCACATCCAAAATCTTCCCATCGGGACCAATCAGGACAAACCGAGGAATGGCGTCGATTTTTAAAGTTTTGATCCAATTTGACGCAAAACCGTTGTCGGCAAAAACTTGTGTGCCTCCGAGTTGTTTTTCGAGCACGAATTTTCGCCATTTGGACTTGTCCTTCGAAGCGTCGACCGAAATGCTCACGAATGCGATATTCTCGTTTTTGAAGCGCTCTTCGAGTTTTTTCAGATGCGGAATCTCGGCCCGGCAAGGCGCGCACCACGTGGCCCAAACGTCGATGTAAACGAACTTTGCGCGAAAACTTGACAATTTGGTTTTGACGCCTTTTGTGTTTTCGAACGAAAATTCAGGAGCGATTTGGCCATTGAGTCCGTCTTTTTCAGATTGTTTCTGAAGCGCCGATTCGAGGTCGGCCAAAATCCTGACGTTCTCGTTCTGGTATTCCGAAGTCATTATTTCGACGAAATCTGGCGTGAAGTTTCCGGCCGACAATTTCGCTTTCGCCTCTAAAAAACGACTTTCCAGCACTTTCAAAAGTTCGTCCTTTGTGGGAAGTTTTTCGCGAAAACGCGCCTTTGTCTCGCCGTCGGATAACCATTTTTGAGCTAGAAAGTTGTTTTCGTTCGATCCGATCCCAGAGAAAGTCAAGGTTTCGTGAAGTCGCTTTGCGTCGGCTTTGAGTTTCAGATCGAAATTCGGTTCGAGGTAAATAAACGCGAACTCGGCTCCGTCAAAATATTGGTAAATGCCTTTCCCGACTTCAAATTCCCCATATAATTTGCCGTTTTCGAACTTTAGCGTTTTCTTGAATTTTGGCTTGCTGATCACGATCGAGTCGGAATTGCGATTGGCGACTTCTGTCGAAAATTTTGCGTTTTGGCCAAACAATCC
>JBCNQO010000015.1:0-10220 GCA_039592825.1 Flavobacterium sp. | reverse complement strand
GTCCAGAAAAAGCAAGTCCACCGGATATTTCCGCAAGTGCTTCATGGCTTCTTCGGCTTTGGTGAACGTTTTCTGCAAATCGACGTAATCGATCTGTTCGCATAGCGCTTTCAAAACATCCAACGCAGGCGGTTCGTCGTCTAGGGCAATGGCTCGTATCATAAATCCATGTTCAGTTTTACCGAATAATTTTCCTCGTCGTCTTTTATCTGCAAATGATGGCGTCCGGCGTACAACATTTCGAGTCGCTCAATCGTGTTTTTCATTCCGAGTCCGCCTTCTGTGCTTACCGAATGCACTTTGCGGTTGGCCACGAAAAGCGTGAGTTGTTCGCCAACGATTTCAATGCTTATCTGAATTTCGGAAATCTCGTCGGGATTCACACCGTGCTTGAACGCGTTTTCTATGAACGAGATCAGGATCAAAGGCGTAATGTTCTTTCCGAAAGGCGTTCCGACGAACACATAATCGATTTTCGCCGTGTCGCCCAATCGCGATTTCTGCAGCGCGATGTAGTTGTTGATATAGACGATTTCCTTGTCGAGTCCGATCTGGTGCGTGTTGGCGTTGTTCATGATATAACGCATGAGTTCAGACAATTGCACCACCGAATCAGCGGTTTTGTCGTCTTTGCGGATGGCCAAAGCGTAAATGCTGTTGAGCGTATTGAAAAGGAAATGCGGATTTATCTGGGCTTTCAGCAGCGAAAGTTCCGCCTCCATCTTGTCGTTTTCGGTAGCCTGAAGTCGACGTGAAATCGACAGGAACAAACTCGCCAAAACGCCGATCAGGTAAATCAGGATCGTGTGCGCGTGCTGGTTCGGTTTCATCAAAGGCGTGTCACCGAACATTTTGGGAGCGTCGTGAGGAACGCCTTGCAACGGATGTCCGAAATCGGGTTTTCCTTCTCCAAAAAGCGTCACTTCCGGCCTGTCGAAAAAGAAAGCCATAAAAAGGAAAAATGCAAGGAATGCCGACAAAATAAGGAAATACAAGGTTTTCTTCTGTCCGAAATAAAGTCTTGGCGTGAGATAGTAATAGTTCAGGTAGAAGAAAAGCAACAGACAGAAATACACCGAAAAGTACGTTCTGTCGTGACCGTTCGAGAAAATTTTGGGTACGCGCATAAAACTGCCTTCTGCCGTAAAAATATAAGGCAGCATCAAAAAGCACACGGCCAGACAGGCGTGCGTGGCGTAGAACGCAAAGTTTCTCTTGGCAAAATATCCCATTCTCATAGTAAAAGTACTTGCTGAGTCGCCATGACTAAAATTAATGCGGTAAAATACGGAATTCCTGCGGAGTTGGCGCAAACCTTGACTTTACCGCCTTTGGCTCTTTGGCCGAATGCGCTATATTTGCCCTATGCAATTTTCCGAAATCCTTGGTCAGGAACACCTCAAAAGCCATTTGATAAAAAGCGCTTCTTCGGGACGCATTCCGCACGCGCAACTCTTTGTGGGACCAGAAGGTAGCGGAACTTTACCGGCCGCGATCGCCTACGCCCAATTCGTGCTTTGCCAGAATATCGGCAATGAAAATTCGGGCGGGAATCAGGCTTGCAACCTCAAGTTCGAGCACTTCCAGCATCCGGATCTTCATTTCGTTTATCCGACTGTTACTACAGAAGACGTCAAGAAAAATCCGAAAAGTCTCGACTTCATTCTCGAGTGGCGCGATTTCTTGAAAAACAATCCTTACGGAAGCCTTTTCGATTGGTACCAGATTCTGGGCGTGAAAAACAAACAAGGCGAGATTCGGGTTGAGGACGCCAAAGAAATCCTCAAGGCTTTGTCACTAAAATCGTTCGAAGGCGGTTATAAAGTGATGATCATCTGGATGGCCGACAAACTCAACGTCGAGGCATCGAACAAAATCCTGAAACTGCTCGAGGAACCGGAACCGATGACGGTTTTTATCCTGATTTCGGAACACGAAGAAGACATTCTGCAAACGATCCGTTCGCGTTGCCAGATTTTGCAGTTCAACGCGATTCCCGAAAAAATCATCGCCGACACTTTGGTTTCGCGAGAAAATATGGTGCCGCGCGACGCTTTGCGTTTGGCCAGACAAGCTCAGGGAAATTTCAACAAAGCCTTACATTTGCTGCACGAAGACGGAGAAGATACGCCGTTTGAGGAATGGTTCGTGCAATGGGTTCGTGCGGCTTTTCGTGCCAAAGGAAACGCGTCGGCCATAAACGACTTGATCTCGTGGAGTGAAACCATTGCCGGTTTGGGACGCGAAACCCAGAAAAAGTTCCTGAATTTCTGCATCGACATTTTCCGTCAGGCGCTTTTACTGAACTATCAGGCCACGCCGTTGGTTTACTTCGAGCCGAAAGTCGACAAGTTCAAGCTCGAGAACTTCGCTCCTTTCGTGAACGACAAGAACATATCCGAAATTTTTGCCGAACTTTCCGACGCGATCTATCACATCGAACGCAACGGGAATGCCAAAATCGTTCTGACCGATCTTTCCATAAAACTCACTCGTCTCATCCACAAAAAATAACCTATGAACTACGCATCCATACTCATTCTTTTGTTTTTGGCCGTGACCTTTATCCAATCCGGATATGACAAAGTTTCAGACTGGAAAGGCAATGTGGGTTGGCTCAAAGAGCATTTTTCCAAGACTTTCCTCAAAGGAAGCGTGCCTTTGGCCTTGTTCGTGATTCTGGCTTTGGAACTCGCGGCCGGCATTTTTTGCGTAGTTGGAAGCATCCAACTTTTGACCAATGGCGAAAGAAGCTACGGTTTTTACGGAGCGGTTTTTTCGTGCATCACCTTGATTTTCCTGTTGTTCGGACAACGCATCGCCAAAGATTACGACGGAGCGCGCACAATCGCCATTTATTTTATTCCGGCTGTGATGGCTGTGTATTGGCTGGGCTAAGATCGAGCGTGGCGCGGTATAGTTTGAGTTCGTCCCACGAGAATTCTTCTCCGGTTTTTTCGCGGATCATTCCCACGGTATCGCCTAACTGAAATCCGACAAAGGCTTGCGAAAGCTCGTCAATCCTGTCTTGAGGCAAAATTTCGTCTATCGCGATTGACTTGTTTTCTACAAGTTTTATCAAATGGCCGTAAATCGTCTGTGTGGTGAATTTTCGCTGTTGCGCGATTTCTTCTACTGAAAGTTTCTGCTGCCAAAGCTCGAAAGTTTCCTCGATCGTGCTTTTCTTGGGCTCTTTTTTTCCCTTTTTCCTTGACGGACGACCGATCGTGAAATTGTCGTCTACAATGACTTCGCCGAACTTTTGGCTGAAACGCTCGCGCACGTCGAAAATTTTGTTCTCGCGGTATTTGCGGATTTTTTCTGTGGACAGATTTTCTTTGGACAATTCCTGGCCCGAGACAATGACTTCCACAAAACGCTTCATGCGCAAAAGCGAGATCACGGCTTTGGTCTGTTCTTCCTCGAGTTCCAGAAGTTCCGAATAGAATTCCTTGGTTTTCTTGATTCTCCGGACTTCTTCCATTTTCAGGAAAAGTTCCGAAACCAGATTGTCCATCGGATACATGAAATATTGCACGGCCGCGTCAATCCTGTCCGAAATGAATTGCAAGTCAGGAACTTCCGCGTCAAAAAGACGATCCAATTGCATTCGGAATTTCGCCGCCGGATCTAACAGTTTCTCTATCGATTCCAACTGCTGTTCGGCCCAAATCCTGTGATTGCTCTTCTCGCCTTTCGACGCATCTTGCGCATAACTGAACTTGTGGTTGCGCCAACTTTGGGCGAGTTCGATCCAATCAAAACTGTTTTTGAGATAGTTGCGCGTGAAATTACGGCTTTCGCTCTTGAAAGAATCTTCCAGAACCTCGAGTTCCGAACGGTTTTCGGCGTATTCCATGACGTCGCGATCGTTCTCGAGACCGTTCATGCGCAACGGAGAAAGCAAAATAAGGCCGTTTAACGAACGAAGACGCGAAAAAGCGACGTAGGCTTGTCCCGGCTGGAAAATGTCGCTTACATCGAGCGCTGCTTTGTCGAACGTCAATCCTTGGCTTTTATGCACGGTAATTGCCCAGGCAAGCTTGATCGGATAATGCACGAACGTTCCCAAAACTTCTTCGGTAATCTCTTTCGTGGACGGATTCACGATGTATCGGATATTCTGCCATTCGTACTTTTCGACGGCGATTGTCTTGTTCTCTTCGGGAAACTTCACCAGAATTTCCTGTTCGGACAAAGCCACGACGATTCCCGTTTTCCCGTTGTAGTAAAGCTTTTCCTGCGAAAGATCGTTCTTGACGAACATGACTTGCGCGCCAACCTTGAGTTTCAGGGTTTCGTCTATCGGATAAATCTTCTCGGGAAAATCGTCCGTGATCTCTGGCTTGTATTCGAAAACTTTCTTATCCAACGACTCGAGCGCCTTGGAATTGATCGCGTCGGCTTTGTAATTGTGCGTGGTGAGTGTGATAAATCCCGGATTCTCTCGAAGGTTGAATTCCGGATTCACGTGAGAATTCAGCACGTTCACGTCTTCTTGCGTCACAATGTTATTGCGCAAGTTGTTCAGGATCGAGATAAACGTGTCGTCTGTTTGACGGTAAATCTTCGTAAGCTCAATGTACAAAGGCGGTTCGCGCTGGATCACGTGCGAATGGAAAAAGAATTTCCCGCGGTAATAGCGCTTGAGTGTGTCCCATTCCTCGTTTTTGATGACCGGCGGAAGTTGCAGCAAATCGCCAATGAACAAAACCTGCACGCCACCAAAAGCAAGATTTTTCTTACGAACAGATTGCATCATGAAATCCACGGCATCCAAAAGATCGGCACGAAGCATACTCACTTCGTCTATCACCAATAGTTCCATGTTCCGGATCACGCTGCGTTTCACGGCGCTAATCTTGAAATGGCGTCTCAGGCTGTCGCGCGTCTCGAACTTGACCGAATCAGAAAAAGTGGGTGAAGTGTAATCTGGAATGAATCCGCCAAAAGGCAACTGGAACATCGAATGGATCGTGACCCCGCCGGCATTCAACGCAGCGATTCCCGTTGGCGCGACCACGACCGTATTCTTGTGCGTGGTTTTAATGATTTCGCGAAGTAGCGTGGTTTTCCCGGTTCCGGCTTTTCCGGTAAGGAATATGGACCGATTCGTTTGGTTGACGAATCGCAAAACGTAGGATGCGGCGTTTGATAAGATCATTTTGGCGTGTATTTGATTCTCGAAAAATACGAAGATTTTGATTCAATTATCTGAAATCCAGAAATAAAAAATGCTTCCCGGGTCGAGAAGCATTCTTGTTGTTCCACGTGTGGAATTATTTCTTTTCAGCTGGTTTTGCTTCTGCTTTCGCTTCGTCGTTGGCAGCTGGTTTCTTGCCGTCTTTTTCGTACTTCGCGTTCAAGGCCTTGATAACCTCGTCTGTGATGTTGTACTGATCTTTCGCATAAAGCACAGATGCAGAAGCGCCTGTTCCAAATACGTAATCATAGCCTTTTTCCTTACCGAAATCTTTGAGGAATTTCTCGACTTTAGAAACAAGTGAGTCCTGTTCAACTCCGCTCTCGCTTTGCAACTGGCGCAAAAGAGCCTCTTGTGCATACTGCAATTGTTGCTGTCTTTGAGCCAATGGACCACTGTTCTGTTGCGCCCAAATCTGACCCAGTTGTTGCGCTTTTATCTGGAATGCTTCGGCATCTTTCTTGAAACGTTCTGCCTCAGCTTGCAATTCCTTGCTCATTTCATCGCCCTTTGATTTGTATTTCGCCTCAAGGTCTTTCATCTCCACAGATTCTTTCATCAATTTTTCTGTGTCGACGTAAGCCGTTTTGAATTGAGCCTGTTCGGCGCCTTTGTTACAAGAAACCATTGCGATGGCGATTGCCATTATTGCGAGTGTCTTTTTCATTCTATGTGTATTTCGGTTTTTTAAAAATCGCGTAAAAATAAAAAAATTCGGTTAGGTGAACCGTTTTTAAGCCCGAATTAGAGCTCTGGTTTACGAATGATGTATATCAAAGACGAAAATTCGCCTGTTTTTCGTGCTTTTCTGTTGGATTTCAGTCCATTAAGAAACGCTTTAATCGGATTCATCCTTCCCGTTTTGTACTTTTCCGACAATAGACTCACGTAATAAGCGTCGAAAGGCATTGGCAATGTCTGGATCAGTTTCAGGTTCGCTTTCGCGGACAATCGGTCGATGGAATTCCTGGAAAAATGCCACAAATGACGCGGAACGTCGTAAGCCGCCCAATTTTCCCCGTAAATTTTCGCGTCGTAAGAATTGTGATTCGGAACGGCAATTATTATCGCGCCATCTGGTTTCAACAGACGACGAAGTTCGTTCAACTGCGCCTCCGGATCTGGAACGTGTTCCAAAACGTGCCACATCGTGATTGAGTCGAAAGATTCATCCGCGAACGCCGAGGTTTCGTCGCTGAACGAAATTCCTTTTGTCTCGGCAAATTTTCGGGCTTTTGCACTCGGCTCTATTGCATCGACTTTCCAACCGTCTTCTTTAGCGACGGACAAAAAGTCTCCGGTTCCCGCTCCGATATCCAGAATTCTTCCTTTCGATGTTTGGAGCGAATTGACGAGCTTGAGTTTGTTTTTTAGCGCAATTTTCTTTACAATCTGATAAATTTTTTCAAAAACCGATCGTTTTCCATCGGTATGCGAAATATAATCGTCACTTTCATAGTATGACGCCAACTTCTCGCCTTCTGGTTTCGGGAAAGTGTAAAGCATTTCCAGATTAGAATCCCGAAGCAAATTGAACGATTCTCCCGAAACGGAATGATCCTTTACGGTCAAAAAAAGTGAATCTTTGTCTTTATCCATAACTTATTTAAAAACGAAATTGCCATGAAAATCACGGCAATCTCTGTGTTTATAGGGGTTCACGAAGTTCGTTCCACGTGAAACTATCTTCCCATATGTACTAGTAAAACCGAAATATCGCTTGGTGAAACGCCACTTACGCGAGAAGCCTGCGATATTGTAACTGGTCGAATTGCCGAAAGTTTTTGCTTCGCTTCGATAGACATCGACTTTATTTTCTGGTAATCGAAATCTTCAGGGATTCTTACGTCCTCTAAACGAGTGAGCTTATCAGCATTATTTCTCTCCTTTTCGATATAACCGGAATATTTCACTTGAATTTCCGCCTGCTCGATGACTTCCATATCCAAATCGTTCTCGGCAATATACTCACGGACTTTCTCGAATTTCAAAATATCGTCAAGCTCGATCTGCGGACGCGAGAAAACTTTGAACATTTTATCGGACTGAACCATTGGCGCACTTTCCTTCTCGGCAAGAATCGGATTCGCTTCCTCAACCGACACACTCGTCTGTTTAAAGAAATTCACCATATTATCACTCTCGTCTCTTTTATACTCCATCCTTTTCAAACGTTCGTCCGAAGCCAACCCGATTGCGTGAGATTTCGGAGTCAAACGAAAATCGGCATTATCCTGACGCAACAATGTTCTGTATTCTGCGCGTGACGTAAACATACGATAAGGTTCTTCAGTTCCTTTTGTGATAAGGTCGTCGATAAGAACCCCAATATAAGCTTCGTCGCGTTTCAGAATAAAAGGATCCTCACCTTTAACTTTCAACGCGGCATTTATTCCGGCCATCAAACCTTGGGAAGCAGCTTCCTCATATCCTGTAGTTCCGTTAATCTGCCCAGCGAAGTACAAATTCTCGACCAATTTCGTCTCAAGCGTGTGTTTCAACTGCGTTGGCGGGAAATAATCGTACTCGATAGCATAGCCCGGACGGAAAAACTTCACGTTTTCAAAACCTGCGACAGTTTTGAGCGCTTTGTACTGAATATCCTCTGGAAGCGACGTCGAAAATCCGTTCACGTAAACCTCCACGGTATTCCAACCTTCTGGCTCAACAAAAAGCTGGTGTCTTTCTTTATCGGCAAATCGATTGATCTTATCTTCTATCGATGGACAATAGCGCGGTCCCAAACTTTTGATCCGTCCGTTGAACATTGGCGAACGATCGAAACCTTCCCTCAAGATATTGTGAACTTCTGGCGAAGTGTACGTCATAAAACAAGAGCGTTGCTTCGTCAAAGGCGCTGTCGCGTCAGAATATGAGAATTTCTGAGGATTCTCGTCTCCTTTTTCTTCGTTCATCTTGCTGTAGTCGAGCGAACGTCCGTCTACGCGCGGCGGCGTTCCAGTTTTCATACGTCCGGCCTCAAAACCCGCTTTCACCAAATCCTCGGTGATTCCGAATGCCGCACTTTCGCCGGCTCTACCTCCACCAAATTGTTTCTCCCCGATATGGATCAAACCATTCAAAAAGGTACCGTTCGTCAAAACGACGGACTTCGCTTTGATCTCGACACCAAGCGAAGTTTTGATTCCAGCAATCCGTCCGTTCTCGATAACGAGTCCGCGAACCATTTCTTGGTAAAAATCGAGATTCGGCGTCGCCTCGAGCATGTTTCTCCATTCTTCGGCAAAACGCATTCTGTCGCTTTGCACGCGTGGCGACCACATGGCCGGTCCTTTCGACTTGTTCAACATCTTGAACTGGATCGCAGTTTTGTCAGAAACAATTCCCGAATATCCACCCAAAGCGTCAATTTCGCGAACGATCTGCCCTTTCGCAATTCCGCCCATCGCTGGGTTGCACGACATCTGTGCTATGTTTTGCAAGCTCATCGTCACCAAAAGCGTCTTGCAGCCCAAATTGGCTGCAGCCGCTGCTGCTTCCGAACCTGCGTGGCCCGCACCGACCACTATAACGTCATAAACATTTTCAAACATAATGTTCCACGTGAAACACGTTACAAAATTCTACATTCAGATGTTTAAGGTTCCACGTGGAACATTTGCATCTTTTCTTCTTCTTTATTCCTCATTACAACCTCGTCGGCTTCGGTCTTATCCTTGTATCCGCAATAATGCAGTACACCATGAGCCATGACGCGTCTTAGTTCAACGTCAAACTCAACACCAAAATCTACAGCATTCTCCTTGACCCTCTCGACCGAAATAAAAATATCACCACCCAATTCGTTGCCTACCGTGTAGTCGAAACTAATGATGTCGGTTAACGTATCGTGGTCGAGATATTGTTGATTGATTTCTAGCAAATACTCGTCGTCGCAAAAGATGTAATTGATTTCTCCTTCTTTCTTTTCCTCGGAAATGATTACCTGAGAAATCCATTTCTCGTAAGCAGACTCGTTAGCAATCTCGAATTCGGTTTCGTAATTAAAGCTTATCATTGCCTTTAAAATATTCTTGAACCTTCTGGTTGTAATTGGAGCGCAAAGGTAAGCTTTGTCTGTTTAATATCTCAATGCTGTTCAAATAATCCTGAAGCGACTTAGGAAGCGCGTTCGTCTGGTTATTGAACTCCTTTTTGTTCGTTTCGGATTGGCGCTTTTTCTCCTCTCCTTGTTGCTGAACAGCTTTGTCCAATTTCAACAACTCATACTTCAAATTCAGCACCTTTTGTAGCGTCTCGTTGTTGAAACCTTTATTGAGCAACTGCTTTTCGATCTGCTTCATTTGGTCAATTGCATTCTGGCCTTGACCTCCCAAACCTTGCTTATTCAGCTCCTTCTGTAAAGCCTCTCTGAGCTGACGTTGTTCCTTGTAAATCTCTATGATTTGCTGCGCATCGCCTTCTCCGTCGTCACCCTGATTTCCTTCTCCTTGTCCGTTAGACTTACCGTCTTTGCCGTTCTTTACATTCTGGCCTTGGCCTTCACCTTGTCCCTGACCTTGACCTTTTCCTTGACCTTTTCCCTGACCTTGCTGTCCGCCTTGTTGGCCTTGCTTGCCTTTATCACCTGGTTTTTCACCCTGGCCTTCTTTATCGCCTGACGATCTCCCGTCTTTCATACCATCTTTCATCTTATCGCCAAGACCTTGCTGCTTCTGGATAATGTCCGGAAGTTGCATACCCTCGCCTTGACCTGGAGATGGTTTCTTTCCACCAGCGCCACCCATAGACATCTGCATTTGCATCTGCATACTGTTCATGATTTCACTAAGGAAATCGGCCAATTTATTAGCAGAAGAAATCGCGTACTGCTGATGCGAAGTTCCCTTCCCGACCTGTGCTTCTACAAACGCTTCAAGAGATCTGTCTATGTTGTAATGCACCTTCCCGATTTCCTCGGTGACGTTCTCTGTAATCTTCGGATTGCGCAGTGACATCGCGAACAAACTGTCGTCCACATGCCTGAACTGTTGCTTCAAATCTTGCTGCAATTTGG
>JBCNQO010000149.1:0-5379 GCA_039592825.1 Flavobacterium sp. | reverse complement strand
GTTCACGTGAACGATGCTTCGAGAGCCGTGACTGTTGCCGGAAGTTTGCTCGGCAAAGACAAGATCGAATATGCGACAAGTTTGCGTTCGGAATACGACAAATTGCGTGACGGCTATTTGAACCGCGGTCGTGAGAAAGACTTTCTGTCGATTGCACAGGCGCGTGAGAACAAGCTCAAACTCGAGTTTTCTCCGGTCAAGCCGAATTTTATCGGAACCAAGAAAATCGAGGTCGCCATTTCTGAACTCGTACCTTATATAGATTGGACGCCATTTTTCCGGACTTGGGAATTGCACGGGAAATATCCGGCGATTCTGACCGACGAAATCGTGGGTAAAGAAGCCACAGATTTGTTCGCCGACGCCAAAAAGATGCTGGAAACGATTATTTCCCAAAATAAATTGACGGCTTCGGGAATTTATGGGATTTACCCAGCAAATACGGTAGGAGACGACGATATCGAAGTTTCGGACGAAAGCGGAAACGAACTCGTGAAATTCCTCACGCTTCGTCAGCAATCGCAAAAGACCAAAGGCGCGCCAAACATCGCTTTGAGTGATTTCGTCGCGCCAAAAGATTCTGGAATTCAGGATTATTTCGGGGCATTTTGCGTCACCACAGGTTTTGGCGTAGATGAATGGGCCGCCGAATTCGAGAAAGACCACGACGACTACAATTCGATCATGGTAAAAGCGCTGGCAGACCGTTTTGCAGAAGCTTTCGCCGAATACCTGCACGAGAAAATCCGAAAGGAAATCTGGGGCTACGCGAGCGATGAAGTTTTGTCGAACGAAGCCTTGATTGCCGAAGAATACAAAGGAATCCGACCGGCTCCGGGTTATCCGGCCTGTCCCGATCATTTGGAAAAACCCACAATCTGGAAGTTGCTCAACGTCGATAAAGAAATAGGAGTGACGCTAACCGAAAGTATGGCGATTTGGCCGGCCTCATCGGTTTCGGGCTATTATTTCGCGCATCCGGAAAGCAAGTATTTCGGACTCGGAAAAATCAAGGAAGACCAGGTTGAAGATTACGCCAAACGCCGTGGAATATCGGTTTTGGAAGCTTCAAAATGGTTAAATCCGAATATCGCTGATTAAATGTAACCACGGATTCACGGATTTTGTACGAAACAATCGTGATTTTGATTAAAAAACTTGATTTACACTGATTGCTTTTGTCCACATCGCTTAAAATACAAACTAAGTTAGAGTTGAAATGAATTTCTTTAGTTCGGACTGAAACACGAATGAGAAAAGCTACAAAATCCGTGAAAATCCAGGATATAATCAATTTAAGAGGAATAGATTAAATCAGTGAATCCGTGGTGAGAACCTGCGAACTGAAGTTAAAAAAGATAAGAAATATCGGTTTCGAAGCCTTGCGCCCTGAACCTTGAACCCTGAACCCAAAAAATGAAAGTAACCGAACATATCCAGAACGCCCAGGGCAAAACCCTGTTCTCTTTCGAGATCCTGCCACCGTTGAAAGGCCAGAACATCCAATCGATTTTTGACGGGATCGACCCGCTTATGGAGTTCAATCCGCCGTTTATCGACGTGACTTACCATCGCGAGGAATACGAATTCAAGGAACTCGAGAACGGACTTTTGCAGAAAAAAGTCGTTAAGAAGCGTCCGGGAACGGTTGGGATTTGTGCCGCGATCCAAAACAAATACGACGTTGATGCCGTGCCACACGTGCTTTGCGGCGGATTTACCAAAGAAGACACAGAAAACCTGCTGATCGATCTTGACTTTTTGGGAATCGAGAATGTGGTTGCTTTGCGAGGCGATGCGATCAAGAGCGAAATGTACTTCCGTCCCGAAAACGAAGGCCACAATTACGCCACCGAATTGGTCGCCCAAATCTCGAACCTGAACAACGGAATCTATCTCGACAGCGACCTCAAGAACGTGAACAGCACGAATTTCTGCATTGGCGTCGCGGGTTATCCGGAAAAGCATCTCGAAGCGCCGAGTCTGGATTCGGACATTTACTATCTGAAGCAAAAAATCAAGAACGGAGCCGAATACATCGTAACCCAGATGTTTTTCGACAACAAGAAATTCTTCGCTTTCGTAGACAAATGTCGCGCGAACGGGATCACGGTGCCAATCATTCCGGGGCTTAAGCCGATTTCTACCAAGAAACAGCTTAACCAGATTCCGCACCGCTTTTTCGTCGATTTGCCAGACGACCTTATCATGGCCGTGGTCAAAGCCAAAGACAACGATGCCATAAAACAGATTGGGATCGAATGGTGTATCGAACAGAGCAAAGAGCTCGTGAAGGCAGGAATTCCGGTACTTCACTACTATTCTATGGGCAAGGCCGAAAACATCAAGTCCATCGCGAAAGAGATTTTCTGATTTTGACAGAATAATCGCATATTTGCCGTCTAACTGACTGATAAAATGGCAAAGAAAATTGCGTTGATTTCGTTTGTTGCAGCGCTTTTGGGCTTGATAAACGAGCTTTCCGATTGGTTCAAATACTCGACTTGGGGCGGGTTTCTTCACATCGTGAATGTCGCCTATATGGGACAGACTTTCGAAGAAGGCAAGCTCAATTTTGTGGCGGTCGGCTTCTTTTCGATGTTCGCGTTTTCGGCGTTTTTGTATTGGAAAAGTGACTATCGCGAAACCCGACTTTTGCGTTTGTGTCTGGCCTTTATCTTCTTCTCGAAAATCCTGTCGTTGTCGTTTTCTATTGGTTGGACGGCCTGGATTTTGTCTAAGTACCCAGAAGTTCCGTTCGATTACCTTTCGATTCTATTCTGGATTTTGGTCGCCTTTCACGGCTGGCTGTGCTTTAAAGGATTGCAATTCCTGAATTCCGAAAAGGAACTCGCCACGGAAGAAAGCGTTTACGGAGAAACAACCGTAGTGCAACAACTCGCGGCTTCGAACTGGACGCGTTTTTTCCATTCGCTTTTTGACGGAATCATTATCTTTTTTGTGGTTTCTCCTTTTGCCGAACCTATCGTGAAAACATTCTTCGGGGATTTGGTAGATTCGGGCTTCGGTATAGAATTGCGGCTTTACGTAGTGATTTTTGTCTTTCAAATATTGTATTACCTGATCTTTGAAACCATTTTCGCTTCATCTCCGGCCAAATTCCTTTCGGAATCGCGGGTCGTGAATTCCGATGGTGAAAAGCCGAACTTCAAAGCTGTTTTGGCCAGAACGTTCTCAAGATTTATCCCTTTCGACGGACTTTCGTTTTTATTTGGAGGAAATTGGCACGACCAAATTTCGTCAACCGAAGTCGTGCTCGAGAAAAGAACCGGCAAAAGTGGCGCGACTTATTTGTGGTCTTTGCTCGTTTTCGTTTTACTGCTTCCGGTGCTTTATCTGATGAAACTGTCGTACGAAGATTATCAAACAAAGAAAGTCATCGAACAGAATGAAGCCGACAACAAGTCGTATCTCGAAAAACGGCTCGACAAACTTTCGCCCGGCGACGTGATCTGGCTCAAAAGCACGAATTATGCTCCAGATTGCATCATAGTAGCCGAATCGGGAACGCCGAAAAATATGGAATTCCTGCTCGTTTCAGACGCTCGTGGCGACGGCTATCTCACTTACGACGGACTGAATATCAAGAAATTCGCCGAATTCTACGAGCTCATGAAAAGCAATTACGAAACTGTGACGCTTACGGCCGAACACCTCAAATCGGCTATTCCGAAAACCGGCAGATCAGAAGAAGAAACGTTTGGACTTCCCGGAAAAATGGGCACTTACACGATAGAATCCATCGACAAACTTTATGCGCCAAAACTCAAGGTCTGGAAAGCGACTTATTACAGCGACGGCAAGTTCCGCGGTGAATTGGCATACGATGCAGATTTGGCCAAATACACGATTTCCAACGACGGATCGCCCGCGAAAGTGGTCAAAATAGTATCGCACAACGATCTCAAATGGAAAGAAAACGACGAGAAAAACACGTTCCCGAACCCAGACGAAGTGATCACGATTGAAGCCAAAGGAGACGATTTTGACGAAATAGATGTGGAGTTCACCTTGAGGGACGAACTCGGGCGCAATCACAATTATTCAATGAAGGCTGAATCTTCTAACGAAACGCCGGTTTTGAAACAGCTCGATTGATCGTAAAACAGTCCGAAAACTTGTCATTTCAGAAATCCGTACGAAAACCAAAAACGATATATTTGCGCTTTCCCGAACCATGAAGCAAATTTACCTCTGGCTTTTACTGTTGTTTTCGAGTGGCATTTTTGCCCAGGATTTGTCGCTTGTTGTCGATACATTGGCGGTTCCTAATCTCGATCTTCCGAAAGAGACCACGAACGTTGAGGTTTCTTACTTCCGGGGCAATATCTATAAACATACAGACGACATCACGCACCTGATTTCGGGTCATCCCGAGGGAATGCTCATTTCAATAAACCGTCAGACTTTTGGCGAAAAAGAGTGGGAACAAGCCTACAATTATCCAGATTACGGCATGTCTTTCCAGTATCAGGATTTCAAGAATGTGCATCTGGGCGAGGCTTACGCGCTTGCGGTTCATTACAATTTTTACTTTCTGCACCGTTTGATCCAGTTCCGGATTTCCCAGGGAATCGGCATGGCGACGCATCCTTACGACAAGCAAACCAATTTCAAGAACAACGCTTTCGGGTCGCGTTTCATGAGTAGCAACTTGTTTATGCTGAACTTCAAGAAACAGAACATCGTTGGGCGTTTCGGCGTTCAGGGCGGATTCATGTTCACGCATTTTTCCAACGGACGATTCAAGTCGCCCAATTCGGGAATCAATACGTACGCGGCCAATATCGGCATCAATTACAATCTGGACGAAAAACAGCCGGCTTACAGAAAAGGCGATGTGTTGCCAAAAGCTTCGTATCGCGAGCCGTTTCGCTACAGCCTTTATTTCCGTTCGGGCGTTTCCGAAAGTCAGATTACGGGAAGCGGACAAAAGCCGTTTTACCACATAAGTCTGGCCGTAGACAAACGCATCGGTCGCAAATCGGCACTGCAATTGGGTTCGGATATTTTCATTTCCCAATATCTCAAGGAATACATCCGATATTCGTCTGTGGCTTATCCGGATCGTCCTTATCTGGATCCGAACACCGATTACAAACGCGTTTCGGTCTTCGTCGGACACGAACTTTTCATCAACAGATTGTCGGTAGAAACCCAGGTCGGTTATTACGTCTACAAACCGTTCAACTACGAATCAGACGTTTACCAACGCCTCGGAGTGAAGTATTACGCAACCAAAAACGTATTCGGCGGTGTCGCGCTAAAAGCCCACGGCGGACTGGCCTTGCCCGCCTGCTCATGGTCGTGCAGGGCCTTCTGCGGGTCCTTGCTGGCCAGCAGCGCAGCGGACTTGGC
>JBCNQO010000148.1:0-5408 GCA_039592825.1 Flavobacterium sp. | reverse complement strand
CACGCCTTTCTTCACTCAATTTCGTTTTGACATCAAAAAACAGAAATTCTCCCGAAAATGGTTCTTGCCGTTTCAGGTCGTAATAGAATTCAGAAACCAGATTTCCGTAAATGTCGTACTCAAAATCTGTACGCACATTCTGGCTGTAGTAATAGGTGTTCCATTGCCCTACTTTGTTGTTCGAATGGTATTTCCCTTCCTCAAGAACTTTTCCGTCAAGCGAAGACAAAAGAAAAAGCCCGTCGAGTATCTTCGTATTCGAAGCGTCGAACTGAATATTGAAATCGGACGGATCAATCACATCGTTGGTCTTTTTTACGATATAGGTCGCGATCTGCGTGCCGTCTGTCCTGCGTTCTTTTCGTTCACAGGAATATTTCGTGGCGTCAGAAGAAAGTATTTCATAAGAACAGATCGCATTTGATGCTGCGTCCAGAACTTCCAGTTTTACGAATTCGCCCGCCCTGAAAGACCTTTTTTGACTTACGCTTCCCGAGTTGTTGTAAAGCAAATGTTCGCCAGAAAGTTTCGAATTAGAATAGCTGTATTTTTCAAGCAACTTCCCGTTGTCGTCTTTCCTTTCCCACTGCCCGTCCTGGAAGCCATTACTGAAATTGCCTTCTTCGAGCGTTTTGCCTCTCCACGGATTCACGATACTCACATTTCTCATCTTCCAGATGCCTTCTTCTCTGCCGTTACGATATTTTCCGGAGCATACCAATTCGTCGTTCTCGTCTTTTAACTCGTAATCGCCAACAAGCTCGTCATTTTCGAAGGTAGCCTTTTGGAAAATCCGGATGATTTTCTGTATTGTACAAACCTTGGTCGTATCATCTGGACACGGCCTTTCAATTTCGCGAAGCATCGAAAAGCGTTGCGATACGCCATTCTTTCTACCGCTTGCATAGTTTTCTACCAAAAACAACCTGCCCGAAAAATCAGAAGGTGTTTCGCTCTGGTCGACGTATTTCGAATGAAAGTATTTCCACTCTCCGGTTTTGAGACTGTCGGCGTAAAGTCCGGTTTCGGTAAGCGTTCCGTAAGAGTCGTACCGGTTAGCCAAACCCTGAAGCTTTCCTAGCCTATATTCACCAGAGAAAATTTTAGCGATTTTAGTAGAATCGATTTCTATAGTGCCGCCAGAAAGTGCTTTTTTCAAATCTCTGTATTCAGTGTACTTGCCATGGAACTTCCCGTTGCTGTTGTTTCCGTAGGCCACCGTATCATGTCTTACTTTGCAGAACGGTCCATCTAACACCCCACGATCGAAAGTGTCGTATCCTATGTTGATCTCATTGTCGTTTTTTAGTACGTCTATCTTCCATTTTCCTTGCTTTTCCCCTTTGGAATAATCGCCGGAAAATTTCCCAATCACGATTCCATCCTCAGAATAATAGTATTCTACCGCCGGCCCATTGAGTTCGTCCTGAGAGATCGTAGCAGTTTTGACGACCGCGCCTTCGGGATTGAAGAATTTCATCTGGCCGTGAATTTTGCCGTCTTTCATGGCGTATTCGGCTTTGAGATTGCCGTTCTCATCGAATTCCTGCTTCTTGCCATTATTAGGGTCGTAAACACCACCTTTTTTATACACCGACACTTCGTAAACCGTATAACTCCCGTTGTAACTATAACTGTCGTCGTCTACTCTCAAATACCGCAATTCCAAAACGAAAGCCGAATTCGTGTAAGTCGCCACAACTTCCTTGTCGTGTATGGTTTCGTCATAAAGCTTGTATTTGTACGCGGTTAGCTGTTGCCGTATAGCCGAATAAAACCCTTTGTCTCGAAAACGGTAAGTGACTTTATTCGGCAAATTCTCGTAGGTATAAACGTAAAACCAACTCTTGGCTCTTTCTGTACCAAAATCTGTCTTATTGTAAGACCAGGTTATGGTATTGTAATTCTGGTCATCGCCTTTCTCTGAATTGTGATATTCCCAACCCTTGGCCAACAGATATTTATTGGACGTCTCCCAATTTTTGTTGGAACTCATTGTGTGAAGTTCTGCCAACGAAAGTTTTTGGGCACCGCAGAAAGTTGCTATCGCCAGTAGAAAAAAGGTGTAGATCTTTGCCATTTCGAGTGAGTTCCCGGGGTTTCCTATTCGCCGATTCCGGGTCCGAAAGGTAATAATTTACAGTACCGAAATTTTACGGTTTTCCGTATTTAGCCAATCACTTTTGCCCGAACCATTCCGAAACGGGTTTGCGATAAGTCTCGCCAATCGGGATAAAATCGTGGTTTTGCATCTGGATGCGGTTTCCGTCCAAAACTTTGACTTTGTCGGTTGGAATGATGAACGAACGGTGCACGCGCATGAATTTGTTCTGCGGCAATCTTTCCAGAATGTCTTTCATGTTCTCGAGCGCCATGATTTTCTCGTCTTTCGTATGGATTCTGATGTAATCTTTTAGTCCTTCGATGTACAGAATATCCGCGAAAGCGATCTTGTAATGCTTGCGATCGGCCTTTACATTCAAGTGATCAACGGCGCTCGTACTGCGGAAAGTTTCCTGCCAACGCGTGAATTTCTCAACGGCCTGAAAGAATCGGTTGAACGAAATCGGCTTCACCAGATAATCTACCACGTGATATTGAAACGCCTCGACTGCATATTCCATGTAAGCCGACGTGATCACGAAATTGTGGTTGCTGTCGAACAGTTTCATGAGTTCCAAACCAGTGATTTCGGGCATTTGGATGTCTACGAAAATGAGGTCAACGGCATTCGATTTTATGACTTCTATGGCTTTGAAAACGTCGCTTCCGGCAAACAAAACGTTCAGTGACGGCACTTTGCTGGCATGCGCCACGAGCAATTGTACGGCCAAAGGTTCGTCGTCTATGATGAGGCAATTGATCTTTTTCATTGAAAGTCGATTTGAAGCTTGGCTTTGAATTTATTGTCTGATTCTGACGTTTCGAGTTTGTGTTTTTTCGGATACAGAATCTCGAGACGGTTTTTGAGATTGTCCAGACCAATGCCGCCAATCTTGTCTTTTTTGTGTTTTCCGATGGTATTCACGACCGAAATCTCGAGCTGTTTTTCATTGGATGCAATGTTGATCACGACAGGATTTTCGGCCGAAAACGATCCGTGTTTGAGCGCATTCTCTACAAATGGCGACAAAAGGTAAGGCGGAATCTGTTGGTTTTCGTCGGCCACAGCCACTTCCCATTTCACGAAATCCTTGTCGTAATGTCGCAATTCCTCGAGCTCGATATAAGACTTGATGTACTCGAGTTCCTCGCCCAAACGAATTTGGTTTTTCTGGGCTTCGTAAGTCGTAAAGCGCATAATGTGGCTCAACTTTTCGATCGCCGGCAACGATTTGTCTGAATTCGCGTTCACCATCGCATAAATGTTGTTCAAGGTGTTGAAGATAAAATGCGGATTGATCTGCGCTTTGAGGAACTTGATCTCGGTATTTTTCTGCTCGCGGATCACGAAGTTGTTGTAATCCAATGTCCGAACCAAAAACAACACCGACCATAAAATCGCGCTGAAAAGAATCGGTTTGGAACTGAAGAAAATGTTGTCGTAAATGTAGAAAACGATTCCGGTTCCGGGCGCGTAATTCGTGAATCCGAAAAAGTGCAAAGCCGCGACTTCTTCTACCAAATAACGCGTCAGGATGAAAAAAACCAATACGAAAAAATAGCCCAGAATTACTTTTCTCCATTTGAAAGGACTGAAGATTTTTGGCATCACCACGAGATAAGTCAAATAGAACGTGGCCACAAAAATCGAGATTCCGGTAATCGAGAACAGCGAAGTCTCGAACGTGAAAACGAGGCCTTTTTTGGTGATCATCACAAAACTGTAATAGCCGAAAATTAGCCAGAACGCGAGGTTTACGGCGATTTCTTTTGGGACGCTTATCGGATTTTTGTACATCGTGAATTCGTTTTGGTAAAAGTAGCCATTCCTTTTTTGACGCGTTCACGAGTTCGTCGATTGTGCAAACGGGTTCGTCGATAAACTTTCGTCGGCACGAACCAAAATCCAAACTTTGCTTCAACAAAAATCAACAACCATGAAAGCAATCTTCGCCCTCGCCCTACTCGTCGTTTCTCAAGCGCAAGCCCAATTCGAGAAAATAAAAATTCCGACGAAATTCGACCAAACCGTAAAAGTCCTGAACGTGGGAACTTTCCACATGGGATTTTCTTCGGACGCCAACGTGACCGAATTCGACGAACACAATCAGGAAAACGTAAAACAAGTGCACGAGATAGCCAAAATGATCGCGGCGTTCAAACCAACCGTGATTATCGTGGAATCGCCCGTGGCCAATGACAATTCGCTTCAGGCGCATTACCAGAATTACTTGGCGAATCCAAAAATGAAGATCGAGAATCCGTCAGAAATCGAGCTTTTGGCCTTCGAAGTCGGACGACTTTGCAACACCAAACGCATCCACGGCGTAGACTACAAAGAAGGCTATAATTACATGATCGGGAATTCGGTCAAAAGCAAAGACATGGCCACTTATGAGAAATATATGGAAGTTATGGAAGCCTTCGAAAAGAAACATCCCGAAGACAAAATGAACGTTCTCGAAAAACTCAAAGTGACCAACAGCGCGGCTTATCTGGACTTTTTGATCAACATCAACGCCGATATGTTGCTACACATCGCCTCGCCTGGAAAATCAGAAGGCGCAGACGAAGCGGCCAAATTCTACCACAGAAATCTCGTGATGTACTCAAACCTGAACCAGATAGAGCTTACGCCAAACGACCGCGTTTTTATTCTGATGGGCGCGACTCACACGGCATTTTTCAAGGAATTGATGAAACGCAGCCCAAAATATGAACTGGTCGAAACCGCGAAATACCTCAAATAACAATCGTCATCAATCAAAATTCCGAACATAAAAAACGTTTCCATTTCGAGTTTGAAGTGGAAACGTTTCTGGTTTTAACAGTGCAATCATGTCACGATTTCCGCTTGCTCAAAAGGTAATCGAGCGAATATTTTCCGGCTCCGGTAAAGAACAAAAGCAAAGCCACGGCCAAATACAAAATAGCGAGTTCTGCCGATCCCGAACCGAAATCGCTGTGTCCGCCGGCTTTGGCGAGCCATAACGGGAATCCGAAGAAACTCGTGCCCGCGCCTTCGTTGGTGTTGCTCACGGTAATCCTGTAAAGCGGATCGGCATTGGCCACGTGCGCCATGAGAATTCCGGTAAGCATCGTGAAGAAAGCACCGAAAGACGCAAACGAGGTAAGAAGTCCGAGCAAGATCGCAAGGCCGCCACCAAATTCGCTAATCGTGGCCAAAAGCTGTAAAACGGCGGGCACTGAATCGCCCATCCAGGATGCGGGCGCGGTCATTTTTGGCAATCCGTGAAGCATCAAACCAAAGCCTGTGATGAGTCTGATCGCTAGCAATCCTTTTG
>JBCNQO010000147.1:0-5428 GCA_039592825.1 Flavobacterium sp. | reverse complement strand
TCTGTTTTATTTACTGTAGTCAAAGCTGTTTGATAATCTGACTTCCAAACATTTTGTAGAAAATTAGCCGTACTATGGCGCAATCTGGATGATACCTTTTAATATGTAGTCTTCCAAAGTCGTCGGCGGCAACATATCGCGCAAAGCATCATATAAAGGTTGCATGTAAGGATCGAGTTTTTCCTTCATGTCGCCCGGAAGGAATCCGAGGTTCTCGCCTGCTTCAACCGCCGGACGCGTAATGATGATCCTCTTGACCTGTTTTTCCTTGAGCGCTTTCACGGCCAAAGCCACAGCTGTGTATGTTTTACCGGTTCCGGCCGGACCAACGGCGAAAACCATATCGTTCTTGAAAACCGTGTCGACAAGCAATTGCTGGTTCGGCGTCATGGCCTTGATCAGCTTTCCGCCAAGACCGTGCACCAGAATCTTGTCGTGATCTGGCATTCGCTGTTCGTCCTGCGAATTGCTTTGGATAACGCGGTTGATCACGTTGTCGTCTATATTATTGTATCGCGTGAAATGCGCCATAAGACGATGGAAACGATTCTCGAATTCGTCGAGCACTTCTTTTTCCCCAAAAGCCTTGATGGTCGTGCCTCGCGCAACAATTTTCAGTTTCGGATAATACTTCTTGATGGTTTCCAGATGGGCATCTTGCGCGCCCCAGAAATCTTTTGGTGCGATTTCGCCCAATTCTATGATTCTCTCGTTCAAACGCCTGCTTTTTAAGTTAGGAATAAAAGCTTTTTTAAGTAGCTTTGCATGAATTCCAGCGACACCTTTTTGGTGTTTAGGTTCTCTCAAATATAACGATTTTACGGGCGCTGCGCCAAGATTTTATAAACAATTCTATGTCAACAATAATTACGCTTACCACCGATTTTGGCCTGCGCGATCATTTCGCGGGCGCCTTGAAAGGTAAAGTGTTGACCGAATATCCACAGGCGCAAATCGTAGACATTTCCCACCAGATCGATCCGTTCAATACGGCCGAAGCCGGTTACATCATCGAGTCGGCTTACTCGAGTTTCCCGAAAGGAAGCGTGCATCTTATTGGTGTGGATGCCGAACTGAACCGTCACCAGAAACATTTGGCCATGCTGTGGAACGGACATTATTTTGTCTGCGCCGACAATGACACGCTAGGTTTTCTGACCCAAAAGTCCAAAGCCGACAAGATCGTTTCCATCACTATCCATGAGAATCTTGGCGAGAATGCCGACGACCTCGATGCGCTCGTGAACGTGGCTTGCCATTTGGCCAAAGGAGGCGAATTGGACGCCATCGGACACGAAATATCCGAGGTTCGCGAATCGCTTCAGAAAAAGGCCGTGATCGCTTCGGACGCATCCAACATAAAAGGAAACGTCATTTTCGTCGACCATTACGGGAATTGCGTGACGAACATCAGCAAAAAGATGTTTGCCGAGACTTCCAGAGACCGCAACTACGAGATCGTCTTTCGTTTGGGACAAAGTCCGATACGCACGATTTACGCCAAATATTCCGACGTGATCACCTCTGACAATTTTACCCCGAGTTTCTACGAAGGCCAAAAACTGGCGGTTTTCAATTCCAGTGGCAACCTCGAGATCGCGGTTTACCGAAGCAACCCGAAAACGACCGGAGACGCGACTTCATTGCTCGGCCTCAAATATTGGGACGACGTCATCATCAACTTCCTTTAACATGTTCATCAGGATCGTAAAACTCAGTTTCCACGAAGAAAACGTGGCCGCATTCCTCGAAAATTTCGAGTTGATGAAACAAAAGATACGAAATGCGCCGGGCAACCGTTTATTGGAACTGTACCGCGACAAACAAAATCCTGGCGTTTTCTTTACCTATAGTTATTGGGAAAGCGAAGAAGACCTGGAAAATTACCGAAAGTCCGAACTGTTTTACGACGTCTGGACCTTTACCAAAAAATTGTTCAACGACAAACCCGAAGCCTGGAGCGTCGATCAGTTGGTCAGCCTAAAATAGTTATCGGACGTAATCTTGCACCTTGCGCCCTTTACCTTGAACCAAAAAATATGAAAGCCATTTTACTAAGAGAGATCAAATCCTTTTTCGGGTCGCCCGTAGGTTATCTCGTGATTGCCATTTTCCTGTTGCTCAACGGGCTTTTCCTTTGGGTTTTCGACGGGGAATTCAACATTGCCCAGAGCGGTTTCGCCGACCTGACGCCGTTTTTCACGATTGCGCCATGGATCTTGATTTTCCTGATTCCGGCCGTGACCATGAAAAGTTTTTCCGAAGAGAAGAAACAAGGCACACTCGAACTGCTTTTGACGAAACCTTTGAGCGCGTGGCAAATCGTGAACGGAAAGTTCTTCGGATCGGTTTTACTCATCGCGATCGCCATCATTCCTACATTAATATATGTATACGTCGTTTCTAAATTGGGAATGCCAGAAGGCAATATCGATATGGGAAGCACGATGGGTTCTTACTTTGGACTTTTATTCCTGATTGGCGCTTATTCGGCCATTGGGATTTTCACTTCGTCTTTGTCCGACAACCAGATCGTGGCTTTCATCCTTTCGGTTTTCGTTTGCTTCCTTTTGTTTTACGGATTCGAAGGCCTGGCCGGATTCGTCGGGAATTCACGCGATCTCGTATCGGCACTGGGAATGCACAGCCATTTCGAGAGCATCGGACGAGGCGTGATCGACACCCGCGACGTGATTTACTTTGTGTCTGTGACCGTACTTTTCCTTTCGCTAACCGTGTTCAAACTCAAATCGCTTAAGTCATGACAGCAGCCAAACAGAAAAATCTCAAAAGCCTGGGCATCACGATTGCGGTTTTGATCGTTCTGAACCTTGTCGGACTCAAGGCTTTCCAGCGTTTCGACCTAACTCAAGACAAGCGATACACGCTTTCCAAAACTTCTTTCGACATCATGGAAGAAGTGCGCGAACCTTTGATCGTAGACGTTTTCCTCGACGGGGATTTTCCGGGCGAGTTCAAGAAACTGCAGTCCGAGACGCGTCAGTTGCTCGAGGAATTCAAGGCTTACAACTCGAATATCCGTTTCCGTTTCATCAATCCGCTTGACGATTCCGAAAGCAGCAAACCAGACAAACGCGAGCTGATTTATACGATTTTTAAGATGGACAACCCTGGAATTCCGGGCAACCAGACGGCCGAAGTCAAGAAAAGCATCGAGCAGGTGAACGACCTCGACAAGGCGATCCTGGATTCTTTCGTGGGAACGGGAATGATGCCGGCGCGCGTCACCATGAACGACAAAGGCAAACAAACCGAAGCCGTGGTTTTCCCTTGGGCAATCGCGACCTATCAAGGCCGAAGCGTGAAGATTCCGTTGCTCAGGAACATGATGGGCGGTTCGACTGCCGAGAAAGTCGTAGGATCTGTGCAGCATCTTGAGTACGCTTTTTCCAATGGATTCAATACCGTCGCCAAGAGCAAGAACAAGAAAATTGCCGTACTGAAAGGAAATGGCGAGCTGCACGATCTTCTGATGGCCGATTTCATCAAAAGCACGCGCCAGAACTATTTTATTGGCACTTTCACTATGGATTCCGTCGCAAAACAGCCGACCGAAACTTTGAAATATCTCAAAAAGTACGATTTGGTCGTGGTTGCGAAACCTACCGAAACTTTCAGCGACGCCGAAAAACAAGTGCTTGACCAATATATCGTGAACGGCGGAAAAACGCTTTGGCTCGTCGATCAAGTCAATGTTTCCATGGACAGCCTTTACAACAACAACGGTTCGACTTTGGCGTATCCGATCGATCTGAACCTGAACGACATGTTCTTCAAATACGGCTTCCGAATCAACCCAACTTTGGTCAAAGACCTCAATTGCGCTCCTATCGCTTTGGCGACCGGAGAACAAGGCAGCGCGGCCCAATATTCGCAATATCCGTGGTTCTATTCGCCTTTGGCCTATCCGCCGAAAGCTTCAAAAAGCGCGATTACGGCCAATCTCGATCCGGTGAAATTCGAGTTCGCGAATGGCATCGATGTACTCAAGAACGACATCGAAAAAACGGTTTTGCTCGAATCTTCCCAATATTCGAACGTCGTAGGAACGCCTGTTGAAGTAAGGCTCGATATGGTCCAAGACCGTCCCGATCCGGCGGAATTCAAAGGAAAAGGCAACATTCCACTAGCGGTTTTGCTCGAGGGGAAATTCCCTTCGGTTTACGAAAACCGCGTTTTGGCTTTCAAGGATCCGGAATTCAAGACCGAAGGAAAAGCGGGCAAGATGATCGTCATTTCAGATGGCGATATCGTTAAGAACCAGTTGGACAAAGAGTTCCGTCCACTCGAGCTAGGTTATGATAAATGGACCAACAAACTCTACGGAAACAAGGAGTTTCTGGGCAATTGCGTGAATTATTTGCTGGACGACACCGGACTTATCAACATCCGTAACAAAGAAGTGAAACTGCCGTTGCTCGACCAACAGAAAGTGTACGACAGCTATTCGACGATCCAGGCCGTAACCCTCGGATTCCCAATCGTGATCCTGATCGTTTTCGGACTGCTTTTCACTTGGCTTCGCAGGCGCCGTTACGCCAAATAGTGTTAATAAAAATAGTTTTGCCTTTGTTTCGCCTTTTGGCGGATTAGGATATATTTGTGTTTCGGATAAATTCCGACCTAAAAAATAAAATTTGCAGATGAAATTCATCGTATCGAGTTCGTATCTACTCAAGCAACTCCAGGTGTTGGGAAGCGTTATCAACAGTAGCAACACCTTGCCAATCCTGGACAATTTCCTTTTTGAACTGGACAACAACACGCTCACGGTTTCGGCCAGTGACCTTGAAACGACCATGAGCGCCACGCTCGAGATCGATTCGACTTCACAGGGAAGCGTTGCGGTTCCGGCGAAATTGTTGCTCGAAATCCTGAAAACCTTTCCAGAACAGCCGCTAACTTTTACGGTTGAGGAAAACAGCACTATCGAAATCAGCTCGAATTCGGGTAAATATGCCTTGGCTTATGCGCCTGGCGAAGAATTCCCGCGTTCGGTGAGTTTGGACGATCCTTCGTCTACGCTCGTTCCTGCCGAAGTTTTGGCGACAGCGATTTCAAAAACGATCTTCGCCGCCGGAAACGACGATTTGCGTCCGGTGATGTCTGGTGTTTTCTTCCAGTTTTCTACAGAAGGCCTTACTTTCGTTGCCACGGATGCCCACAAATTGGTGAAATACGCTCGCGCCGACGTAAAAGCGTCCCAGGAAGCGAACTTCATCATGCCGAAGAAACCTTTGAACATCCTCAAAAGCATTTTGGGTGCGTCCGATGCCGAGGTTAAAATCGAATACAACGACTCGAATGCGACTTTCTCGTTCGACAATTATGTGTTGACTTGTCGTTTGATCGACGGAAAATACCCGAACTACGAGGCGGTTATCCCGAAAGAGAATCCGAACAAACT
>JBCNQO010000146.1:0-5432 GCA_039592825.1 Flavobacterium sp. | reverse complement strand
CTGCATTATGGAGTTTGATTTCCTGCATACCGTTAATAAGCTCCATTACTTTGCTTTGTTCCTGAGAAACCTCTGAAAAACGTTTATATGGGATCGAAACCTTTTACTTCATGGGCGAATTTCGTCTTGAATTTCGAGGTGTCGAATTTGGTGATCTCGCCCGCGCCACTTTTGCCCGAAACGATGTTTTTCCAGAATTCATCCACCGAATTCCCGAGTGGCGTAATCGCGCCAAGTCCCGTAATCACTACTCTTTTCATTTCTGTTGTGTTTTAAGTAAATTGGTGTAGCCTTTGGCGAGCAGCCGCGTTTTGTCTGCGTTCCAGATCTCGCATTGGGCGTTCACCACCGTATTTCCTTTTTTGTTTACCGACGTTTCGGCGATAATCGTTTCTCCGGCTTTTGCGTTGGCGAAATAGTCGATGTTCAGGTTGATCGACACGTAGAAAACCGGTTCTTCGTAGGCGATAAGCGTCGCACCGATGGCGTCGTCGATCATGGCGGCCGTCACGCCTCCGTGAAGCGTCCCGAAAGGATTCGTCATTTCCTCTCGCACTTTGTATTCGAAAACTAAATGGCCTTTTTCCACTTTTCTCAACGTCGGCTTTAGCCAGTTCATGAAGGCCGACGGGGAATCGGTCATTTCCTTGCCGATCTGTTCGGACAGAAACTTGAAAGCTCCGGGTTTCATGTTATCTCTCGGCGTTTAGAGTCAACAAAGCTTGCTCTGGCGACTGCAGGAATAGTCCGTAAAGATCCTGCGTCATGCCGGGACGGATCTCGAAATTGTCGTTGGCCAAACCATCGATAAGACTTTGGGCCACGTCTTTAGGATCCATGCCGTTTTCGCCGCCGATAATTTTGGAGAATTCGGTGTTGACCAAAGGCGGCATAAGTTCAAAAACCTTGACGTCGTCGCCGTTTCTCTCGAGCGTTAGACGCAAAGCCTGAGAATAGGAGTGAAGTGCGGCCTTGCTCGCGGCATAAGTCGGAAGCGTGATTCCAGGTACGAAAGCCACGATTGACGAGACGTTCGCGATCGCTGCCGAGCCGTTCTGGCGAAGTATCGGAAGCAGTTTTTCCGTCAAGCGGATGGCCGAAAGGTAATTGGTCGTGATCTCGTCTGACGCTTTTTCGAAAGCATTCGCGTTCTCGTCCGAAAGCTTGTAGTATTGTGCGTTTCCGGCGTTGTTGACCAGAACGTTGAGCGTCGGGAATTTGTCTTTTACGGTTTTTACCAGATTGACCACGTCTTGCGGATTGGTCACGTCGGCTTGAATGAAATCGACATTCTGGAGTTCCGAAACCGCTTTTTCCAAACGTTCTTTGCTGCGTCCGGTGATGACGACCTTATTGCCGTTTTCGCTGAATTTTTTGGCGAGCTCGAATCCGATTCCGGAACCGCCGCCAGTGATGAGAATCGTGTTTTGTGAAGTTTTCATGTGATGAAGTTTTTAGATTATACCAATTGGTATATTTTGTTTCAAAAAAAATTAGAGTGTGTTTATAAAGTCTCTCAAATGAGAAGTGATCATCTTTAGATGCGCCTCGTCTTGCGTGAGTTTGGCGATCATCGCGACGCCTTCCACGACCGAAAGGATGAAGAAAGCCGTTGATTCCGCGTTTGTCGACGCCTTGAATTCACCCGCTTTTTTGCCATTTTCCACGATTTCGGCAATGGACGATTTCCAGTTCAGGAACGCTTTTTTGGTTACGGCTTTGAGTTTCGGATGCGTGTCGTCGCTTTCTACCGAAGTGTTCAATACCGGGCAACCGCCGTCCAGAAACCGATCCGTAAAGAAAAGATCGTAAACCTGCGGATACACCAGAAGCTTTTCGCGAAAAGTCGTCACCTTGTCCATTTCTGCCTGAAGTAGCGCGCCCATTTTCCCAACGTTGAACTTAAAAGCCTCGAGCGCCACTTCGTCCTTGTTCTCGAAATTCCCGTAAATGCTGCCTTTGGTCAAACCCGTCGCATTGGTCAAATCCTGCATAGAAGTTCCCGCATAACCCAAACTGTTGAAGATCGGGGCGCTTTTTTCTATGATGAATTGGCGGGTTTGTTCGGCTTTTTTCATGGGTTCAAGATTCAGGTTTTGGAATTTGGAATTTGCCCTTTTGTTTACGACTACAAATTTATACCGATTGGTATTTTTTAAATCCGATTTTTGATTGTTTTTTTCTATGGACGGATTTTAGTCTTTTTCTATGGAAGGATTTTCGTCAGTTTTTCTGGACTTTATAAATCCTGTCGATTCCGATGAAAGAGCAAACAATTCCACAAAAAACCACGAACGACCGCACCCAATTCATAGAACTCCATTCAGACGCGAGCCTTTTGAGTGTTTCGGTGTCGGCAAGTGTTTCGGATTTGAACATAATGTCGTTTCTCGGGTGAAAATAGATGAATGTAAAAATGTCCGAAGCGAGGTAAAGCGCAAAAGCCAATCCCAGAAACAGTCTTACCGAAGCCGATCTTTTCCAATACAGAATCAGCGAAAGCAAAGCCAAAACTTGGGTAAGTGGCGAAAAGATCTTGAAAAAATCGCCCGGATTCACGGTTTTGAAATATTCCCTTGTGGCAATTACGCTGTTCGGTATATCGCTTTCTACAGCGACGGCGTTAACCAGCGAGTTGTAGATGTTCACGAACAAGATGCCGCTGGCAAACGAGACCGAAGCCAAAACAAATACTTTTTTCATAAATCCTGATTATTGGTTAGGATTTAAAGATAATATTTGTTGTGTAACTATTTGAAATTGTTGTGTTTAATTCGTTACTCCAGCTCCACGCAATCAAAGCCGCGTCGGTTCAAGATACCGATCACGGCCACAGAAACCGGGCTTTCGCTGTCTATCCTGAGAATGCGGTCGCAATCCTCGAGGTCGAAATTCCATTGTCTTATCGTTTTTAGGCGGTCGAGGTAAGGCCTTAGTGACAACGCCTTTTTTTCGCTGGTTACCGATGTGCGGAAAACCGAGATGATGCTGTTTTTCATAGGACTATTTTTTGGATGGAAGATTGTAGGAAAGCCCGAAAGACACATAACCAGTAGCATTCTGGTTGGCCGAAAGCAAATATTTGTTGGTGTTTTTGCCTCTTTCGGACACGCGCATGTTGAACATGTTGGCCAATCCGGTTTTGGCGTAGGCGACGAATCCCGGAGCGATGCAATGCTCATAAGTGAGTCCGGAGCGCAGTTCGAGCTGGCGGAAATCGTAAACGTCGGCATAACCGGGATTGTCCGAATACATATAAAAACCGTCGCCAGACAATTCGGTCCCGATCGAAATGCGTCCGTTGGAAGCTATCGGATGCTTGAACAATAGGCGTTGCGGCAAAATCAAATCAAGCGACCAATCAGAATTCAGGAATTTGTGATCCACCGTAAAAACCGGAGCCGCCGGAACAGGCGAAGCCGGATCGATCAAGACCACGAAACCAAGCCCGATCACGGTTCGCTGCGTGCGTTTCAAAAGCAAGGTCGCGCCCAAAGTTCCCTTGATGCGTTCCACGTCTTTGTGAGATCCGTCAACTGTCACCGCGGCGGCGTAAATGATCGGTTTTCCGAACAATGAAGCATAGTACATTCCGCCCACGGACGCGCCAATGTAGTGATAGCCCTCGTTTTTCGAGAATGGGCCGATGTCCGTCGAAAGCAATTCCACATCGGTCACATTGAAACTTTCGTAGCGGTAATCGACATTGGCCGTAATATTCCAGCGCTGTTTCTGCACCAAAGTGAGATTGGTCGCGAATTTCCACTGCTGATGATCGGTGATGCGGCCTTTCACGTAAGCGCGTTTGTCCAATTCGGAATCGAAGTCAGATGGCGCATAAACCCGATATTGGGCATCGAAAGTACGCGTGCGCGGAAACTTGTCAGCAATGATCCTTTTCACTGAATCGTGAGCGGTCTGCAACTGCTTCTGCTCCTGCCTTTGGTTTTGGGCGTTCGCGACAAGACATAGCGATCCCATGAGCATTGAAAAACGCTTTTTCATAGATTGGTTTTTAGAGGTTTAAAGAAGCGTAGAGTTGTTCCCCAAATACAGATTCAGAAATTCTTTTCGATAGACTTCGCCCAACGGAATCTCGATCGTTCCTATGTTCAGGCTGTGGTTGTCAAATGCGGTGATGTGTTTGGTATTGACGAGATAAGACTTGCTCACGCGAACGAAATTTTTGGCCGGAAGCACTTTCGAGATCGTGCGCAGGTTCATGGCCGTGATGAGTTTCCCGGAAGCGCAATGCACCACGACATAATCTTTCAAGCCTTCAATGAATTGGATGTCGTCGAAAGCGATCTTGTGGAATTTGCGGTCGGATTTCACCAAAATGAACTCTTCGGACGTGCTTTCCACAGTCGTGCGCGATTCGTTTTCTGCCAAAAGATCGTGATAAGACCGCGCTTTTCGGACGGCTTTCTCGAGGCGTTCCTTGAGGATCGGTTTCACGATATAGTCAACGGCGTCCACCTCGTAACTGTCCAGAGCGTATTGCGAATAGGCCGTGGTGAAAATCACGAGCGTTTCGTCCGGAATCGTCGCGGCGAATTCGAGTCCGGTGAGTCCGGGCATCTGAATGTCCAAGAACACCAGATCGACCTTGTTTTCGGCTATAAAATCGAGGGCTTTTTTGGCGCTTCCAAAACTCCCCACAACCGAAAGTCCGCCAATTTCGGCCAGCAACAACAGCATGCCTTTGCGTGCCAGCGGTTCGTCGTCTACGATGATGCAGTTCATATCGGCAGGATCAAGGTTAGTTCGTATTTTGTTTTGGATTCGGAAATCGTGAGATCGTAAGTCTCGCCATACAAAAGCTCGAGTCGTATTTTGGCGTTCGAAAGTCCGAGTCCGCCTTTGTTCTTTTCGCGCTTTTCGGTCGGTTTGGAATTGGAACATTTAAAGACCAGTTTTTCATCCGATACATCGAAACTGACGTCGATTTTCGTCGGATTGTCGGCGTCAGCGCTGTGTTTGATCGCATTCTCGACAAAACTGATGAACAGATTTGGTGGCAACATCAAGTTCGTCAATTTATCCGATTTATGGCTGTTGTCCGACACATCGAGCACAAACGAAAAGTCGTCCCGACGCATTTTTTCGAGTTCCAGCAAATCCTTCAAAAACTCGATTTCGGGCAAAAGCAAAACCGATTGCGCATTGTTCTCATAAAGTTGGTAGCGAAGAAAATCGGACAATTTGTGCACGGTCGCGATCGCCTGGTCGGGATTCTTTCTAACGAGAACATTCACGTTATTCAACATATTGAACAGAAAGTGCGGATTCACCTGATTGCGAAGTTCGCGCAACTCCAGCTGTAGCGAATTCTTCTCGAGTTCGTTGATGCGCATGCTGTCGATTGCCCAACGCTGGAACAATTTGATCGAGGTCGTCGAGAAAACCATGAGCACGATCATGTTCACGGC
>JBCNQO010000145.1:0-5443 GCA_039592825.1 Flavobacterium sp. | reverse complement strand
TTGTAGAAAACCGCCGGAGTATAAATTCCAGGCCCATTTTGGCTTACCGGCGAATAAGCGCCGTAACCGCCCGAATATCCTACAAGCAAGTGTGTATTCAAAGTCTTGTCCTGTTCCCAGAAATATGCGATTCCTGTAGAATTTGTGGCATCCCACAAAAATTGGGAAAGATTGATTGCCGATGGATAAGGATTTCCTGTCAACGTCCATTGGTCTGTCGCTACATTTATGCTGATATCGCCGTCATTCGGCTTGCCGCGAAAATCGTAACGCTGTGCTGAACCTGAGTTATTCTGGACTCCTTGAATCGTGGTGGCATCCGTTCCGGCAGTACCTTTCATCGTAAAGCCTTGCCCAGCTGCCAAAGTAGAAGCCGCGTTCACGGCAACCCACTGCGAATAGTTGTTAGACGTTATGAACTTGTAGATCCAATACTGTGAAATTGCGAGCGGATTCGCCTGACCATTCGTATTATTCGGAGCCAGAATATTCGCCGGACTACTGGTAATCAAACCCGTAGGTTGATTCAGCATCGTGATTCCGAAGTTTTCGTTACCCACGGCGGCAGAAGAATTGCCAACCGGCGAACACCAGTAATTGTATTCGAAATTATCTACCGTACCTTCCTGAAAAACAGAGAGTTTTCCTGCACCCGTATTCGTAGAGGTTCCGCTCACGCCCTGAAGCAATTGGGAACCGTTCCTGAGATATAGATTTCCGTTGTTCTGCAGGTTGACACCTTGCCTTACGTAAATGAACTGGTCATTCGAATAGACATAGCTGTTCGGACTTACGTACAATTGGGCGCTTAATCCGGCCGACAACAATAATGCTAGAATCGTAATTGTCCTTTTCATGGGGAAAAAATTTCTACTAATGTAAGTATTAGTTATTAAAAATCAGTATCTTCCGAAACATTTTCTTCTGCACCGCCCCAAATTTTACCTTTATCGAGTATCGGCGTCATTCGTCGGATATTTCGGCGCTAAACTTCGCGTACGACTTGCTTTTTATTTAACTCAAACAATAAAAACAGGTTATGAAGAAAATTTTTACTTTTCTGACATTTCTGGCGCTCGCTTACACCTCAACGACCAGCGCACAGATTGGAGTGGGCACCACTGCTCCCGAAGCCGCACTAGACGTAACATCCGGAACAAACGGAATGCTCGTGCCCCGAGTGTCTTTGACTTCCAAAGCTGTTTCTGCCCCGGTGGTGAACCCGCAAGGTGACGCACTCGTAAACGGAACTTTGGTCTGGAACACGAATACTGCAGGCGTCGCGCCAAACAATGTAATCCCAGGATTTTACTACTGGAATGGCTCAGCTTGGATAGAGATCGGCAGTTCGATATCTAACCAATGGGCGCTTTTGGGAAATACAGGAACGACCGCGGGAACGAATTTCGTGGGAACGACAGACGCCCAAGACCTTCGCTTCAAGACTGCCGGCAACGATCGCTGGAACATTTCCAACACAAACAACGGACAACTCCAATCGTACTCGCTTGGAACTGCCGCATTGCCGAATTACTCGTATCAAGGCGACACGAATACTGGAATTTTCAGCCCTGGCGCTGACATCCTTAGCGTCGCGACTGGTGGCGCAGAAAGAGTACGTGTACAAGCGAACGGGAATGTGGGTATCGGGAATGTAGCCGACGCCTCTGCTATTCTGGATATTACCGCTCCAAACAAAGGAATACTCATTCCAAGAGTCTTACTGACGGCCAAGAATGCAGCGGGTCCTATCACCGCGCCGGTGACTTCACTACTTGTCTACAATACGGCAACGGCTGGCATCGCTCCAAATAATGTCGTGCCAGGCTTTTATTACTGGAACGGTTCGGCATGGGTCGAAATTTGGAGCGGATCGACTAACCAATGGGCATTGACAGGAAATGCAGGAACAACACCAGGAACGAATTTCGTCGGAACGACAGATGCCCAGGATTTGCGCTTCAGGACTCAGGGCGCAGACAAGTTCAACATCAGCAACACATTGAACTCCTTACAATCTTACGGAATGGGATCGGTAAACGGCCCGAGTTACACCTGGACAGGCAGCACAAACACAGGGATGTTCATGCCTGTGACTTCCGCTGTAGGATTCGCGACCGGCGGACAAGAACGTTTGAGAATTCCAAATGCTGCTCAAGTACACGCAATGACTTTAGGCACTACCGCTTTGCCATTTTACTCCTTCAGCGCCGATCCAGATACCGGAATTTGGAGTCCTGGCGCAAACGCACTTGCTCTATCGACAGGCGCTACCGAACGTGCGAGATTTTTGGCGAACGGACAAATCGGACTCGGCACACCAACCCCAGCGGGCGGCGACGCAGTAACAGCGAACGGAACAGCTGCCCTGCCTTGGGCTCTAAACGGCTACACCATAGGAAACGGGGCGGGAGCTTACGGATCGATAAACGCCGGTAACAACTCAGGTTGGGGTGCTGTACAAGGAGATTATTACGGGACAAGCGCAACCGGAAACGGTGTTCGTGGTGTTTACGGAGGCACAAATACAGGAACGGGAGTTTACGGCTCATATGAGGGCGACGCACTGACAGGAGTAAGGATTGGCGTACAGGGATATTCAAATTCAGGATTTGGCAATCAGCAGATTGGCGTACAGGGAACCTACAATGGAGCTGCCTGGGGAATTGGGATCATGGGAATAGGTTTTGGCGGAGCCGTTCCGGCCGGAAACAATGACATCGCAGTGGTAGGCTGGAGAGCAAATAACCAAAACTTCAGTGGCTACTTCAACGGAAACCACGTTATCGCGAATGGCACGAAATCGGCAAGCGTCGGAACCAGTAAAGGAAACCAACTGCTTTACGTTACCGAAAGCCCTGAAGTTTGGTTCGAGGACATCGGAACCGCAAAATTGGTCAACGGAACCGCAATTATCAAACTCGACGCCATGTATCTCGAGACGCTATTCATAGACGATAAACATCCCATGAATGTATTTCTACAGGAGCAAGGCGAATCGAATGGACTATACGTGATTCCAGGAAAAGACGGTTTCACTGTAAAGGAGAAAAATAACGGCACGTCCAACATCGCTTTCTCTTATCGGGTAATGGCAAAACGACTGAATTTTCAAGATCACAGATTCGGAAATGATCCGGTTTGGGGAGCTGGAGACACGAGAAAGTACAGCCAATATGCTACTCCACCACCTGTCGACTACAATGAAAATGTGCGTTTTCAGGAAGAACAGAAGCGCAACTATAAGCCTACGCCACTTCCTCCAGGCTTCAAAACCTACGTCGACATTCAACGTGGAGGCGAAAATAAGAAAGGAAGACCTGCACAAAAACAAGCGGAAACCGAAACAAAGTAACTTAAAAATACCTCACAAAATTCCAAAAAGCCCGAGAGCTCAAATACTCCGGGCTTTTTTCATTTGCATAAGCCTCGCGCTCGAACGAGATGTTTTTGTACGCCAATTTTTTGTCACGGAATTGGATCAGACGAAAAACGAACTCCAATCCGTACCAAATGAAAAAAGGAAACACGAGCAATTCGAGTTGTTGTTTCAGATGGATTTTCTCGTGACGCACCACCGTCTCGTTGGCCTTGAGCTCGTCCGAAGCCAAAACCACGAAAGGCCACAGCGTGATTCCCACAAATCCTTTCGGAATTAAATATTTCGCAACGATTACCATCATTGGTTTCAAATATCCTAAATTTGTCGCTAATGGACAGGCAAAACGAGGCAAATAAACTGATATTGGGCGAAGACTACTATCTCACGCCCGAAGGTTTCAAGGTTTTTACCGAAAAATTCCACCTCAAGCGCGGTCATTGCTGCAGAAGCGGCTGCCGACATTGCCCGTACGGATACGACAAAAACACGAACACTTTTCGCAAAAAATGACATTCCAGGAACAGATTTCACAAGGCATTCCGCAGGTTTTGCCTAACCCGAAACCTTACGACGAGCAAATCAACCACGCGCCAAAACGCAAGGAAATACTGTCGGCCGACGAGAAAAAACTCGCCATCCGCAACGCTTTACGCTATTTCGACAAGAAAGACCACGCGATGTTGGCCAAGGAATTCAGCGAAGAACTCAACACTTACGGCCGTATTTACATGTACAGGCTTCGTCCCGACTACGAGATGAAAGCGCGTCCGTTAAGCGAATATCCGGGAAAAAGCGATCAGGCGAAAGCCATAATGCTAATGATCCAGAACAACCTCGATTATGCCGTGGCGCAACATCCGCATGAACTTATCACCTATGGCGGAAACGGCGCGGTTTTTTCGAATTGGGCGCAATATCTGCTCACGATGAAATATTTGTCGGAAATGACAAATGAACAAACGCTCGTGATGTATTCGGGACATCCGATGGGACTTTTTCCGTCGCATTCCGAAGCGCCAAGAGTCGTTGTAACTAATGGAATGATGATCCCGAATTACTCCAAACCAGACGATTGGGAAAAATTCAACGCACTTGGCGTGACGCAATACGGCCAGATGACAGCCGGAAGCTATATGTACATTGGCCCGCAAGGCATCGTGCACGGAACCACGATCACGGTCATGAATGCCGGACGTAAAATCTCTAAAAACGGAGAAGACCTTAGCGGAAAGCTTTTCGTTACTTCGGGACTTGGCGGCATGAGTGGCGCGCAACCCAAAGCCGGAAATATCGCTGGTGTGATCACGGTTTGTGCCGAAGTGAATCCGAAAGCGGTCGAGGTACGCCATTCGCAAGGTTGGGTCGACGAAAAAATCTCGAATCTTGACGAACTCGTAACCCGCGTAAGATCGGCGAAAGCGAACAAAGAAACGGTTTCTATCGCGTATCTGGGAAATGTCGTCGATGTTTGGGAAAAGTTCGATTCGGAAGATTTGTATATCGATTTGGGGTCCGACCAGACGTCGCTTCACAATCCTTGGGCGGGCGGCTATTATCCTGTGGACGTCGATTTTGAGCAAGCCAAAAAAATGATGGCCGAAAATCCGGAATCGTTCAAAGAGAAAGTTCAGCAATCGCTTCGCAGACATGCCGCGGCCGTCAATAAACACACGGCGAAAGGCACGTATTTCTTCGATTACGGAAATGCGTTTTTGCTCGAATGTTCAAGGTCTGGAGCCGATATTTTCGCACCGAACGGCATCGATTTCAAATACCCGAGTTATGTTCAGGACATTTTGGGTCCGATGTGTTTCGACTATGGATTCGGGCCTTTCCGATGGGTTTGCACGTCTTGCAAGCCCGAAGATCTGGCCAAAACCGACGCGATCGCACTTTCGGTTCTCGAAGAAATGGCCAAAACCGCTCCTTCTGAAATCAAGCAACAGATGGAAGACAATATTCGTTGGATCAAAGGCGCGCAACAGAACAAACTCGTCGTGGGTTCTCAAGCGAGAATCCTTTACGCCGACGCCGACGGACGCACGAAAATTGCCGAAGCAT
>JBCNQO010000144.1:0-5455 GCA_039592825.1 Flavobacterium sp. | reverse complement strand
TGGCTGTTGCCACCGTTCTTGGAATAGCCGATGCCGGTGGTGATCAAGAAAGCGATGGGAGAATACACAAACGGCGAAAAAACCGGAAAGTGGTTCTTCTGGAACGATAAATCTTTGAGCGAGGTCGATTACTCGAAAAGCCGCGTTTCTGCGGTTCACAGCTGGAATCAGGCTGTCGCCAAAAACTAGTAAAAGGAAAATTTAGTTTATGAAAAAGGCTGTCCGGTTTGGGCAGCCTTTTTTGTTTATGCGGTTTTCACTTCCGTGGATTTTTTGGTCCGGAAGAACGAGTAAAGTCCTAAAGCAGAAAGTCCGATCCAAAGCACATCGACGAAAAAGATCGAGAACATGTCGGCTCGCAAAGCTTTCCAGAACCAATTTCCGGTCGTAACGCCATTGGCAATCGGAACCAGAAAACCAAGAATGCTTCCCAAAAGCAAATTGTATTTTGTGGTGAATTCGAGACTTCTTTTGAGCAGGAATCCAATCACGAGCAAAAGCCATCCGACGAAATAAAAGCTGTAAAGGAAAGTCATGTCCGCGGCAGCGTAAAACTTCACGGCAATGAAAGTCGCGGCCGTAATCGGAAACATTGTCATCGAAATCGCGAGATAAACTCTTACGACAGCGTTGTTGAAACGGCGCTTTTTTTCGTCCATTTTCTTTTTGTCGCGCGCCACAAGCCAAAGCATCACACCCGAAATGATCACGAAACAAGTCACCAATCCGAAAAGGAAACTCACGATTTTCATCGAATAACCCGCGTAATCGCCATAGTGCAATTTGTAGATCAGATTGCGCGTCGTGTCCAGATAAGACGTGGTTTCATAAGGATCTTGCTTTGACAGGATTTTCCCGTTCGAGTCAAAAACCACGCGCCCGACGCTAGACATTTTCTTGGTTTTGTCCAACATTCCTTTGGCCACGATTCTCATGTTCGCGTCTCCGTAATGCTGAATTTCGAGCGCCGTCAAATGAAAATCGGGAAATTGGGCTTCGGCAGTTTTGGCCAGCGAATCAACGTCGGGCAAAGCCGAAATGCGTTTGTTGGCGAACTCCACGCGATGGTTCATATAACCCAAATCGGCATAAAGTTTCTCGGAATCGCCTGCGTAGAACATGCCAACACTTGGCGCGACCAGGAAAATGTTGATCAAAAAGAAAGCTCCGGTAAGCGCGTAAACGAACTGGAAAGGCAATCCTATCATGCCCAAAGCCGTGTGAGCGTCTGTCCACAAAGTCTTGAGTTTCTCTTTCGGACGGAAAGTGTAGAAGTTCGAAACGATCTTTTTCCAATGCACCAAAACGCCGGTGATGATGGCGAACAGAAAGAACAAAGCCGTGAATCCGGCAATGTAATAGCCATACGGATAAGGAATTTGCGCTAAAAAGTGCAGTCGATACAGGAATTCGCCCAAAGCATAACCTTCGTCGTACGTCTGGAAGTTGGACTTTTGGGCGTCAAAATATACATATTCGTGAATGCGCGCTTTTTTGTCGGCCAAAGAATCCGCAGTCGGATCCATGTGCGCCACGATGAAATTTTCGGCATAAGGACGCGAGAATTCTACAGTTCGGCCTTGCATCACAAAAGCAGTGTCGAGCGTAAAAAGTGTCTTCTTGAAATTGGCGGTCGGCAACAAATATTCATTATCCGGAGCCGATTGGTTGTGCTGCCAATTGTTGATGTCATCGCGGAAAAAAGCGAAAGATCCGGCAAAGAAAATCACGAACAAAACCGCGCTGATCACAATGCCGCTTACCGTGTGAAGGTGGAAGAAAATGTTGTACTTGCGGTTTTCCATCTTAAGTGTTGTAAATGGATCCGGCGTAAGTCACGGCTCCGAAAATTAAACTCAAAACCAGGTAAAGCGCCCACATTTTCCAGCCGCTTTTGGCGATGAACGTGAGAATCATCAGCGTTACCCACATCAAAAATCCGGTGTAAGCCGTCGTGATCAAAACGTTCGGTTTGTCCAGCCACGCGATGAACATCATGTGGAAAGTGAGCGTCACGAAATAACTGCCCAGGATCGCGGCCGAAACCTTGGCGAATCTTGGCCAGAAAGCCGGAGTAAGGTATTTAGGATTTGCTGGCATTTACACAAGGTTTGAGATTTCCACCAAAAACAGAAGCGCAAAAACGATAAGAGCCGTTTTGAGATTCAGGATTTTTAGGGGCGACAAAAGTACGATAAGACTCGCGATTGTCATCAGGATCACGAAAAACATGAAAGTTCCGGCGCCGATTCCTTTTTGCATGACGACCAAAAGCAAAGAAGCGATCAAAAGCAAAAGTCCGCCAATTTTGGCATTCGATGAATTGTTCCTGAACCAAAGCTCGAGTTTGGAATCGCCCGTGAGAATCGCTTTCGCAGACGTATTGTAAGGCGCCAAAAAGCCCAGAAATGCCAAAAATGCTCCAATGGTAATCATAGAATCGCTGTTTTTGTTACCGCGAAAGCCCCGACGCGAATCGAGGCTTTGGCGTTAACTAACCAAAATCATTCATTAAAAGTTGTAAGAAACTCCGGCCGAGAAAACACGTGGGCGTTGCGGGCTTATCGTTGACCAACCTTTGTAATATTCTTCGTTGGTCAAGTTGTCGAGTTTCAGGTTGATCGTGAAGTCTGATTTCTGGTAGAAGATCGACGCGTTCAACACCGTGTATTCTGCCAGATAAAGCGTTCCCGCAAGATTTCTGTTCATGATCGCATTCTTGCTTCCGTAGTTCAAACCGAATCCTGCACCAAGACCCTGGAATTTCCCTTGAGTCAAACGGTAGCTTGCCCAAAGGTTGGCCAAGTTGCGTGGACCGGCACTTTCCGGACGACGTCCTTCGAAATCAGGATCTCCGTTTTCCAATCTGGAATCCACATAGCTATAACCAGCGATGATGTTCAAACCGTCGATTGGGTTAGCCGTGATCGCAGCCTCGAAACCTTTGTTGCGTTGCTCGCCACCTTGGTTGAATTCGTTGGCGCTAACCTGGATTACCGTGTTGTCAACTTTGATGTTGTAATAGCTGACAGATGCTGTCAAACGATCTCCAAATCCGTTCACTTTTACACCAACCTCGAATTGGTTGGCTTGCTCTGGTTCGAAAACGCGCGTTCCAAGGAAATCGCCCGTACCTTGATCGAAGATTTGCGTCGGAGCCACGTTTTTGAAGCTGTTCATGTAGTTGGCAAAAACCGATACTTTATCCTGGATCGGTTGGAAAACCACACCGAATTTAGGTGAATAAGCCGTTTGGTTGTAATCGTCACTCAAAGTGCTCAAGCTTCCTTTCGAGCTGAAACGGTCTACACGCAAACTCGCCATAGCCGACAAATTCGGTAGGAAATAAAAGATGTTCGAAGCATAAGCCGAGAAAATCTCTTGTTTCGTGCGGTCGTAGTTCGCGCTTGGGTTCGCGAGTGCAGCGATTCCCGCATCGGCTCCAGCCTGAGTCAAAACACCTGAATCGCCAGGAGTTGTTCCCATTGGGATTCCCAAAGCACCGTGAAGCGCAGTCGCGATCGCCTGGAAAGTAGGTTCATCAACACCGATGTTCACGAAACCTTGAGCACCGTAACCTGTGCTGTTGTTGACCGTATTGTAGTTGTAATAATCAAGTCCACCGATGAATTTGTTCTTGATTGATCCAAGGTTGAATTCCCCGATAAAATTCTGTTGTACATCCAAACCAACGCCTTCGAAATCCTGTTTGTTGGTGTAACGGGCGAAAATCGAACCGTCTGCGATTGGCGCGCCGATTTGTGCTTCGATCGTAGCCGTTCCTTCGTACAAGTAAGAATAGTAACCTTTCGAGCGAGAAGAAGAACGGGAAACGGCAGTTTGCGACTTCCATTTGTCGTTGATCTTGTACTCGGCAATTCCCTGAAGGCTGTAAGTCGGCGTTTCGATGAACAAGTCGTTGCTTGTGTAAGAACGCTCGTTGTTGTAGCCAAGTTCTGCAACCGAATGATAGCGCAAAGGCGAGAAACGGTCAGAGAAAATCATGGTTTGGTTCGTCGATTTCCCGTTGTAGAATTCGGTGTTCACGAAGAACGAAAGTTTGTCCGAATACTTGTAAGTAAGCGAGGGAGCGATAAAGAAAGAACGACGGAAACCGGCATCCTGAAAGCTGTCTTCATTGTGGTAAGCCGCATTCACACGGAAAGCCGCTTTCTCGTTGATTGGCGTGTTAAGGTCGGCAGTGACGCGGTTCAAACCGTAAGTGCCTCCAATGTAAGAAACCGATCCGCCAAAAGTGTCAAAAGGACGTTTTGTAGTGATGTTGATCAAACCGCCGTAAGAAGTCATCGTGCTCCCGAAAAGTGTTCCGGACGGGCCTTTGACCACCTCGATGCGCTCTACGTTGGCCAAATCTGGGCTTCCGTTGGTAAGCGCCGGCAAACCGTTCATCATAGTCGGCTGAACAGCGAATCCGCGAAGCGAGAAGTAACCCGCACCGTCGCCGCCACGGCCTGTAGATTCCCAAAGTTTATCGATTCCCGGAGAGTTTTTCAACGCGTCGTCAAAGTTGGTGATGTTCTGCTCTTTCAAGACTTCGGCAGAAATCGTGTTGTAAACCTGCGGATTCTCGATGTCTTTCAAAGGCATTTTAGAAACCACCGCGCTTTCTTTGCGCATGAATTTGTTGATTTTTCGGCCTTCGATAGTCACGTCCTCGAGCAATTCGCTAGAGCTTGTCATCTCGAAATTCTCTACGATTTCAGATCCCGCGGCAAGCGTCACGACCTTTTCTTTGGCAGCGAAACCAACAAGGGTAACGCGCAAAACGTAAGTACCTGGTTTGATGTTCTTGATCTCGTAATTTCCGGCTTCGTCTGTAATAGTGCCGATTTGCGTGCCCTTAAGAACAACCGAAACGTTGTCGGCCCCGATTCCCGTGGCGTGCGAAATTTGTCCTTTTACAGAAGCCGTTTGCGCAAAGCCTGTGGTAGCGAAACACAAAACAGACAAAACAAAAAGGATGTGTCTGAGTGAAATAGATTTCATGAGGTTAAATTTTTCGAGTGCAAAACTAAAACCCGAATCCCATTTGGGCAAGTTTTATTTTTATTTATTCTAAATAAGTTCCGAAACCACATGATTTTTTGGAATCCGATATTTTTTTAACCGATTCATGAGAAAACTAAAAATCTGGTCTTAAAATCCAGGGTGTTTTGCTCCGGATTTTAGGAATTCAATGTTGTCAAGTTGTAATCGCAATCTTACTTTTTGGGTTCAGGGTGAAAGGTGCAAGGTTCAATGCGTGAGTTTCAGGATTCGGATCTTGCGCGTTTGGGAATTTTATGAACCTAAAAGTTCGATCGGATATTTTGGGTTGTGAAGCGACGGCTCGTTCTGGGAAAAGCTTAACAATTTTTACAGATTTTCTGTAATCGGGTTCCGGTTTTTTCCCCGAACTTCGGTGCCAGACCTAACAAATCTTCGAGACCCGAGG
>JBCNQO010000143.1:0-5465 GCA_039592825.1 Flavobacterium sp. | reverse complement strand
CCGGAAGAGAAGTCTCGGACGCGCATCAGCAATACCAGAACGAAGACAACAAGCTCGTGATTCGCGAGAAACAGCTCGAGGCTTTGCGGAATGCGGCGAATTATTCAGATGAATTGTTGCAGTTCGGAATGGTGAATTACCTCGAAGTCCTGACCGCGAAAGATCAGGCTTTGAACACAGAATTGAATTACATCGACAACCAATACCAGAAATACAATGCCTTGATCACGCTTTACAAAGCACTTGGCGGCGGCTGGCAATAGTCGTAAAACGAAAGATTATTTTTAATTTGTTTTGGCCATCGGTTCTTTTTGAATCGGTGGCTTTTTTTATGGAACGCTTGAGCGGATTTTGCGGATTGCTTCAGAAAAGATGTATTCCTGATACGAATTCCGCAGTGCGTTATTGTCAATCAAAGCTTGGAAAAACGCCGCATCTTCGAGGTTTGGCAGCGCTTCGGCGTATTTCGCGAATGCGTCGGTAGGATCTTTTCCTTTGTCGAAACGCGTCTGGATTTGTTGCCAATAAATGCCCGAATCGAATTTTATGTAAAGGTTTTTCGGGTCGATATTGAGTTTGGAAAGCAATTTTTCGCGTGCGACTTTTGGTTCGTCTTCTGACGGAATTACGACTTCGATCAAATGTTCGACCATCGGATTTTCACCTTTCGAAACATCAGAAGTATTCTTTATAAAAGCGATGTCGTGCGACAGTTTGTAGGTTTTGAATTCGGGAAAAGCGCCGAATTTTTGCTTCATCTCGTTTTCGGATGCTTTCTTGATTTCGAACAACTTCGGATTCTTCGCAAAATCGAGGTTGAAACCCGTCCAGTCGAAAATCGAATTGTAGATCAAATTGCGGGCTTCTTTGGCTTTCAAGGTCGTGAACGCGCCAATGTAAGCGTTGTTCCAATCGAGCTGTTTGTCGCTTTCCAGTTTTTGGGAATCGGATAAAAAACGTTGGTAATCGAACAGTAAAAACGAAACGGTTTCCTTATCGCCAAATTCGGCAATCTTGCTAATGAGATAACGGTTGGCTTTGTTGCGGTCGCAGTTCGAAAGGTAATATTTAAGGCTAGGAAGGCATTCGCGCAAGTTTTCGGATACAATGACTTCGGCGATCTTGTAAGCCAATTTGTCATTTTTGTTGAGCAGATTCGAGTTGAGCGCATTCACGTAATCACGGCTTCCGATTGCGCGCAAGGCATCGATCACAAGTTCGAATTGGTCAGGATCGTCTGTGTTTAGAAGCGACAGTAAAAAATCTGGAATTGCGGGTTTGTACTTCATTTCGCCCAAAGCGCGTATGATCTCGGTTTTTCCGCCATCTATACGATTCATGACCGGATTCATAAGATTGCCTGGGCCAAAATTTCTCGGGCTGGCTTTCTTGAGATTTTCAACGAACAAAGGCCCAACGATTTCTACGGGTTCTTTCTTGAGCTGACGAACCGCTTCGCCCTGAACGCGGCTGCTGTCGTCCTTAAGCAATTTGGTCAACACGTTCCGCGATTGGTCATTTTTGACGTTTCCGAGCAATTGTGCCAAAGCGAATTTGGTGTTTTCGGGTGCGTAATCGGCGAATTCGTCGTAAACTTCTTCGTATTTGTCGTAGCCCAAAAAGTAGAGTTGCATCAAATGTTGCGAAACCTGATCGGGATCGGAATCTGAAATAAGGCCGTCGCGCAAAGCCGAAACGAGTTTGGCATTCGGTTTTTTCTGGAAATAAGCGTTCAGGAATTGCTCGAACTGTCGCAGCGAATAGAACTTTTGGTTCGCATGAAAAGTCGTCGAGGTAAGGTCGTATCGGACATTTTTGCCCTTTACTTTCAAATCGCCCGAAGTTGGCGAAGGCGTCCAAAACGCGCGATTGTTCTTATAAGCGTCAACAAATCCTTTCGGAATAAGATTTTGAGCAAGCTGTTCGTCGTAAGCAAAAGTCCGATCTTCATTCTGGTCGATCAGATTCAGGAAAACCACATATTTGTCGCCTTTTTCCATCTTGTCGATCGGGCCGTAGCGGTTACTGAAGTTAGAGATCCAGATCAGATCGCCGGGTTTCAGATTGCCTTTGTAGACCGAAATGATCTTGGCTTCGGCCTGGAAATCGCCCGAATTCACATACTCGACGAGCGCCACAAGATTGGACGTATCGAGCATTTCACGCCAGCTCGGGTCGATCCACGAATCGGCTTTAGCCTTGAAAGAAGCCAGCACAAACCCGAGAATCACTATCGACCGAAGCAGTTTCATCTAGTCACAAAAACCGTATTGGGATGAAAGTTCGTTCTTTTTGCCGGTCTTTACAATTGTATGCGACTGGATTTTTTGTCCAACGAGCACATTTTCAAGGAAATCGACAATTTTTTGCTGTTCTTTTTCGAACAACCAACCGCTGTATTCGTGACCGCCGCCGCAATAGGTGTAAAGTTCGGCAGACGCATTTTTCGAAATCGCATAATTGTAGATCGAATACGATCCAAAAAGCATCAACCAACCCGAAGCGTTCGGTTTGCAGTAATGGTGAGGCGCCGTGCCATAAGGAACTGTGCCGTCGCCGTTTCCGTGAAAGAAAAACATTGGGATAATGTTCTTGTCTGTAATCAGATTCAAATCCATGATGGCGCCCGCTCCAGAAACCAAGCCCGCATATTTGAAATCGTTCGCCAGTTTATGGTCGTAGATTTTCATGGCATTTCTGTCCCAATAAGCCGCGTGCAACACCGTTTCCGCTCCGGCGCTCGAGCCCGAAATGAAGATTTTCGAGTCGTCTATTCCGAATTTGTCCTTATTCTGGATGAAATACGAAGTCGCGAGCCACAAATCGTTTACGGCGAACTGGAAAGCTTTGACTTTTTCGGACAGAATTCCGTCGCACGAAAACTTCTTGCCTTTCGCATACAAAGTGTAAGTGATCGTCGCGGCCGCGAAGCCTTTTTCGGACAGATATTTGCAGAAAGCCGCGTTGTTCTGGCGCTCGCCACCCGAAAATCCGCCGCCGTGCACGAATAGCATCAGTGGCAATTTTGACGGACTTTTCTTGTTCGGCAGATACAAATCGAGGTCGAGTTGCAAAGTGTCGTTCTGGAAATAAGTCAAAGTCTGCATTTTTTGGGCAGACAGAATGCTTGTGAATAGCAGTAAAATCAGGAGTTTTTTCATGTCAATCGGCTAATTGGTTCACGCGGATGCCAAGCGCGAGCACGTTGGGCAAATATTCGTTGTTGAAATTGTGCATCAGGCGCACTTTGTATTTTCCGGGAACGAGCGGTTTTGGCAACTCGATTTTCTGGCTCAGGTCGCAAAAATCGCCCGAACAATCGCCGGCTTCCTCGCCCGAATCGGTTTTGGTCTTAAAGTCGAAAGTCACGCTCGACATTTGTCCGTCGGGATAAGTCACTTCGGCCACGAGTGGAATTCTGGCGAACTGCGCCCCGTAAACGTAACTCATGAAGACGTCCATTTCGTAAGGTGTCGCGCCTTGTTTGAGCTCGAATTCGTAAACTTTTATGTCCGATTTCTGCCAGCGGTTTTCCTCGAAACTCTTGTCGGTATCGGAATAAACAGCTTTCTCATTACACGAAATAATGGTGGCAAATGCGAAGAAAAGAAGCAGTTTTTTCATTATTGGGCGGTTTTTAGGATGTTTTGGACAATGAGATCGGCATGGATTCTCGAGTTTTCGATAAACCATTTTTGGGTTTCGAGTCCGCCGCAAACAACGCCCGCGAGGTAAAGTCCTGGCACGTTGGTTTCCATGGTTTCGGGATCGTGTTTCGGAATCAAACATTCGTCTTCCAGCGCGATTCCGGCTTTTTCGAGAAATTCGAAATCGGGTTTGTAGCCCGTTAGTGCGAGTACGAAATCGGTTTTGATCGTCGTTTTTCCGTCGGCATTCTCGATATCGACTTCGCCTTCGCGGATTTCGGTCACGCAAGAGTTGAAATGCGCTTTGATGCTTCCTTCGGCAATTCGGTTTTCTACATCGGGTTTGACCCAATATTTCACTCGCGGATTGATCTCGTTCTTGCGGATGACCATCGTGACTTCGGCGCCTTTCCGCCAGCATTCCAAAGCCGCATCAACCGACGAATTGTTCGCGCCAACGACCAAAACTTTCCGGAAAGCGAACTCGTGGGCTTCCTTGAAATAATGGCTCACGTTCGGCAGATTTTCGCCCGGAATTCCCATGTTTAAAGGAATGTCGTAGAATCCGGTCGCGATCACGACTTGTTTGGCTTTGTAGTTCGCTTTCGCGGATAGGACCTCGAAAATGCCATTTGTCTTTTCGATCGATTCGACTTTTTCGAACAATCTGATGTCCAAACCAAAATAGCGCTGCACGTTTCTATAATACTCCAAAGCTTCCTGACGACCGGGTTTGGGCGCGAGACAGTTGAACGGAATGCCGCCAATCTCGAGCCTTTCGGCCGTGGAGAAGAAAGTCATGTAAAGCGGGTAATTGAACAAACTGTTCGTGAGCGCGCCTTTCTCGAGGATTATCGCGTTCAGGTTCGCTTTTTTGGCCGCAATCGCGCAAGCCATTCCAATCGGGCCGCCGCCAACGATCAATAAGTCGTGCGTCATTTCGGCCATTTCGAAAACGGGTTTTTGCTTAGGTAAGAATTGTAGTAACGCTCATCATTAGTGACTTCCTGACCGAGCCAATGTGGTTTTTCATACGGTTCGTCTTCGTCGGAAAGTTCCAATTCGGCTAGGATCAAACCTTGGTTTTCGCCAAAGAATTCGTCCACTTCGAATGTGTGTTTTCCCATGGGAATTTCGTATCGGATTTTCTCGATGCTTCCCGATTCGCAGAGTTTCAAAAGCGGTTTGGCTTCCAGAAGCGAGATTTCGGTTTCCCATTCAAAGCGCGTCGTTCCCGATTCGTTTCCTTTGCCTTTAACGGTGATGAAGCCGCTTTCGCCTTTAATGCGCACGCGAACAGTTCTTTCGGGATGCGAATTCAGGTAACCTTGGGCAATGTGGAATTTGTGGGAAGCGTCGGTTTTGAAATCTTCAGATTTAACCAGGAATTTTCTTTCGATCTCGAGCATTTTCTAAGGGCGTATTTTGGCAACAAGTTAAGGAAATTCGGTGGTTTTATTGGTAATTTTACTCAAACCCGTTTTATGAAATTGAAGAAAAGGAAGCAAAAAATTACCCCTCAAATATTTATCGCGCAACAGTGCAAATCGAATGAACCCTGGCAAAAGTTCGAGGGCGATCTCGACGTTTTGGTGCATTTGGTGCAATTGTTCCGTCCGAAGCATCCAACGAAAGTCAAGTCGATCGATATTTCGGATTTTTTGAACTTTCTCAAAGCCAATCCTGAATGCACTCAAAAGTTCGGCGATTACGTGCGTTCTGTTTTAGACGGAAAGAAATTCAGCCGATTTCTTAGCGATGCGGGAATTTTGAGTGACGCCGACTTTTTCAGTGAGATCAAGAAAAGAATCGTGGCCA
>JBCNQO010000142.1:0-5472 GCA_039592825.1 Flavobacterium sp. | reverse complement strand
TCGAAAAATGGTTCCCGCGAGTTCCTTTCCTTTCCGAATTGCAAGGCTGTCAGGTCGCCAAAACGGTGTCGACGCTACGTCTTTTTGGTTCTTTTGCGACGAGGCAAAAGAACCGCCCGCCGCGCAGGCGACGAAAGAAATAGAAAGCCAACGGTGGCGCAGCCGCCGCAAAAAGAAAACACCAAACGAGCGCAAGCTCGTTTTATTCGGCGCAGTGAGTGGAATCGCATTTATAAAAGAAAAAATGATTGTAGGAGTTTTTTTATTTTTTACGAAACGTATAAAAATAAAAAACTCCGGTAATCAGCCGGAGTTTCAATCATCAATCAAAAAACGAACAGTTAATCAGACTGTTGTTACTATAGAGATTTCCGCAAGGGAAAACTTCATCATTGTTTCAATTCCAAACATACGGATTATTTTGGAAATGCAAGTTTCAAGATTAAAATTAACTTTTTCAGGATTAACATCTCTGTTATCCCAAGTAAGTCTTGAGGATTTTACTTCTTGAAGTGTGTTTCAAACGACGGATCGCTTTTTCCTTGATCTGGCGTACACGCTCACGAGTCAAATCAAAAGTCTCGCCAATTTCTTCGAGTGTCATTGGGTGCTGGTCGCCCAATCCGAAATACAAACGGACTACGTCTGCTTCACGAGGCGTCAAAGTTTCCAAAGAGCGCTCGATTTCGGTGCGCAAAGACTCGTGGATAAGCTCGCGGTCTGGGTTTGGAGATTCGCCCGAACGCAAAACGTCGTAAAGGTTCGAATCTTCACCTTCAACCAAAGGCGCGTCCATCGAAAGGTGACGACCAGAGTTTTTCATTGACTCTTTTACGTCGTTTACGGTCATGTCAAGCTCTTTCGCGATTTCCTCGGCACTTGGCGGACGCTCGTTCGATTGTTCGAGCAAAGCATACATTTTGTTGATCTTGTTGATCGATCCGATCTTGTTCAATGGCAAACGAACAATACGCGATTGTTCGGCCAAAGCCTGAAGAATCGACTGACGGATCCACCAAACGGCGTAAGAGATGAATTTGAAACCACGCGTCTCGTCGAAACGTTGTGCGGCCTTGATAAGTCCAAGGTTTCCTTCGTTGATCAGATCGGGAAGTGTAAGACCTTGGTTCTGGTATTGTTTTGCTACGGAAACCACGAAACGCAAGTTGGCTTTCGTAAGTTTTTCTAGTGCTCTTTGATCTCCGGCTTTAATTCTTTGTGCTAGTTCCACCTCTTCGTCGGCGGTAATGAGGTCGACTTTCCCGATTTCCTGAAGGTACTTGTCCAATGAAGCCGTTTCCCTGTTGGTAACCTGCTTCGTAATTTTAAGTTGTCTCATGTAATGATTCCCTTTTTTTAAGAAGATACAGTTGTTATACGGTTGGTTGGCGCAAAAAGTTACAAATTCGAAAAAAAGTTTTGTTAAGTTTTTTCAGTCGGTGATTTTGCTATATTTCGCCAAAATTCCACAATGAAAAATCTTATCAATTTTTTGTTAATCTTTTCGGTGTCGTCGGTCATTGCCCAAAAGGGAATCGATCCGACGGACGAAGAAATATCATTGGCCAAAAAGCTTAGAGAACAATACGCCAAGCACGACGTCGCGATTCTCGAAAGCACCGATATCGTCAGTTTTGGGCTCAATAAGTCGGCAGGAAAAGTCACGGTTCAGAACAAGATCCGCGAAAAGCTCATGAACATCAACCACAGAGCTGACATCTATAAGTACGAATTTTACGACAGCGAATCGAAAATCGAGAATTTCAACCTCAAATTCCGGAACGAGAAAAACGCAAGATTCGCCGTAAAAGACGAATTCTACAAAGACCGCGACCTGTTTTACAACGACGCGCGCGTAAAGCACATGGAAGTCGATTTCCCGGTGCAAGGTTATATGTACAATTACGAAATGGACAAAACTTACAACGACGTCAAATATTTCACTTCACTTTATTTCAACGACGAATTTCCGGTTTTGACAAAAAAGATCGAAATCACGGTTCCGAAATGGCTCAACGTGGAACTTCGCGAGTTCAATTTTGCCGGAAACGACGTCAAGAAGTCGGAAACGACAAATAAAGACGGAGAAAAGGTTTTCACTTACGAAATGAAGAATGTGTCAGCGATTTACAAAGAAGACAACGCGCCGGGACGCACTTATATTTATCCGCACATTCTGGTTTTGGCCAAGTCTTATAATAAGGACGGAAAGGAAACGAGATTGTTTTCATCGTCTGAAGATCTTTACAAATGGTATAAGTCTTTGGTCGATATGATGAAAGACGACGCATCGGTCTTGAAGCCGAAAGTGGACGAACTCACATCTAAAGCGAAATCGGACGAAGAAAAGATCAAAGCGATCTATTATTGGGTTCAGGACAACATCCGATACATCGCATTCGAAGACGGCATCGCGGGTTTCAAGCCAGACGAGTCGAACAGCGTATTCACCAAACGTTACGGCGATTGCAAAGGAATGGCGAACCTGATCAAACAAATGCTCAAGATTGCGGGTTACGACGCGCGTTTGACGTGGATTGGAACCAAGCACATTTCTTACGATTATTCCGTTCCGTCGCTTGCCGTAGACAATCACATGATTTGTACTTTGATGTTCAAAGGCAAGAAATATTTCCTTGACGGAACCGAGAAGTACGGCGCATTCGGGGTGAATGCCGAGAGAATCCAGGGCAAAGAAGTCATGATCGAAGATGGCGACAAGTTTATTCTCGACAAGATTCCGTCGGCCAATACGCAGTCGAACAAAGAATCTTACGCCATCAATCTGGCTATTGAAAACGAGACTTTGAAAGGCAAATGTACCAAGACGTTTTTGGGCGAAAGCTGTTCGGAATTCCTTTACGGATACAATCGCTTCGGACTTGAAAGGAAGCAAGATGCTTTGGAACGTTATCTGTCTTTCCGCGACAAAAATATCCAGGTGTCGAATGTTGTGACGTCCGATCTTCTGAACCGCGAACAACAGCTCAAACTCGATTACGACGTTCTGGTGGCGAACAAAGTCTCGAGCTTTGACGGCGAAATTTATGTTGACCTCGATTTTGTGCGTGAATACGGCGGTTTCGACTTCAAGGAACGCAAGACCGACTACGAATTCGACTACAAAAACCAGTACGATTCTTCTATTACAGTCGCGATTCCAACGGGATATAAAGTCACCAAATTGCCCGAGAATTTTACCGTGAGTTCCAAAGATTACGACATTTCGGTCACGTTTACCCAAACGCCAAAAGAGATCGTTTGCAAAAAGAATTTCGTGTTCAAGAACGGCGTGATCCGCGCGAGCGATTTCGTGGCCTGGAACGACACCCAAAAGAAACTGAACGACATTTACAAACAGCAGATCGTGCTGAACAAAATCTAACCAAACACCAATAATGAAGAACATCTACATCGCGTTATTCACGCTGTTTTCGCTCGTGGCTTCGGCTCAGGACAAAGAGGAAGTGAGGGAATTTTTCTGGGGAAAAGACGATCCGGCCAAAACGAGCCAGGAAGTTCCCGAGAAATGGAAGAACGAGTCGGCGGTAATTTTGTACAAATACCAGTTTTACGACTATCACAAATTCGGCAAACGCGTCAAATATGTTAGCGCGGCCAGAAAGCGTATCAAGCTTCAGGACGCCGCGGCCGTAAAGGAATTTTCTGAATTCTCGTTCGAGGAAAGATTCGTCACGGATAAAGGTTTCAAGTACAAGAAAGGCACGAACACGGTCGGGATCAAGATCGTGAAACCAGATGGCAAAGAAGTGATCGTCGACGTGGAAAAAGAGTCCAAAAAAATCGACAAGGAAAGCAAGATCGCGATCGGGAATCTCGAACCGGGCGACATCATCGACTTTTATTCGTATAGATTCGAGCCGTTCGAGTCAATGTACGCTTTTGGATTCGATCCGGTGGAAACGACTTTGGGAGACGAATATCCTATCAAGGAATTCAAGCTCGCGTTCAACACCGAAAACGACTTTTTCGTGAACTTCAACACTTACAACGGTGCGCCCGAACTCAAACAGATCGAGACCGGAAAAAGCAACGACAGACGTTATGAGCTAGTCGCATCGGAAATCCCGAAAAACGACTTTCCGCGCTGGTTTTATCCTTTGGTAGAATTGCCTTGCTACAAATTCCAGGTGTATTTCGCTCGCTCGGGCAAATTCGAGAAAATGGCGATGGCATTCCTCCCGGAAGACGAGAAAATCATCAAGAGAGACGTGACCAAAGAAGACATCATGACTTTCTACAATAAGAAATATTATCCGCTTGGCGATTTGGGTCAGGTGGAAAAATTCCTCAAGGACAAAAAGTTTGAGAGCGACGAGGAAAAGTTGCGCGAGGTCTATTATTTCACGCGTCACATGTATTACACGCGCTATCTCGAAGCGATCGTGGCCGAACAGTCGAAGATTTTTCCGGCTTTCCAGCTTTACGGAATGGTGCCTCAGTTTTTGGGTGACGAAGAAGCGTTCATCAAGTATTTCATGGCGTTTATGAAAGACAACAAGATCGATTACGACATCATTTTGTGTATGCCGAGATACGACGGAAAAATTTCCGACTTGCTGATCGAAAAAGACATCAAGGTCATCATTCGTGCCAACACGGCAAAACCGATGTATCTTCAACATTTCTCGTCGTTCACGAGTCCGGATCAATTCGAGGAAAATCTCGAGAATACCGAAGCTTTCGTGCTCAATCTGGCCAAGCACAAAAAAGTGACCGATGTGACGAAAATTACGCTTCCGAGCACTACCAAAGAAGAAAACGCGTCGATCGGTTATCTCAAAGTGAAAGCCGACGAAAATATGTCGGGACTTAAAATTGACCGAAAACTCAAGTATCTCGGGCATTTGAAAGAAGACGAACAGGAAAGACGTCTGTACTTTTTTGATTATGTGGATGCCGATTACGAGAAATACCAGACCAAAAAGCTCGAAGAGCTGATCCGTTCGGACAAAAAGCAGGAAAAGTTCCAGAAAGAATACGCGGCCATCGTGAACAAGTCGCGGGACAATCAGAAAGAGTCACTCGAAAAAATGGTCGAGGACGAATTCGACATCAAACCGACAGACTACAAATTCTCGGTCCTGAACAGCGGCCGTTACGGAAAAGCATCGGCCATGGAAGTCGAGGAGAAGTTCGACCTCAAAGACGCGTTCATGAAGAAAGCTGGTGAAAACTATGTACTCGAAGTAGGAAAAATCATCGGTGGGCAAGTTGCGTTAGACGCTAAGGAGAAAAAGCGTACGAATAACGTTTATATGTCTTTCCCGCGTAGTTTCCAGAATGAGATCGAGTTTGAAATTCCGTCGGGTTACACCGTTACGGGCATTGATAAGCTTAACAAGAATGTTGTAAATTCGGCTGGTGGGTTTGTGCGCCTGCTGTGCGATCAGCAGGTAAACAAGGGCGACAGGCGCAACAACAAGATCATCAACAACGAGGCCACCGAGG
>JBCNQO010000141.1:0-5488 GCA_039592825.1 Flavobacterium sp. | reverse complement strand
ACTTCGAGAACCTTATTGCGGCAAAATCGGGAATCGAACGTCATGAAAATGCGATGATGCCACAACCTTATTTTTCGGCAATCGTCGATGAACAAAGGCTTGACGAAGAGTTTTCGAAGATTTCCGATTCAGGGAATTTTACGAAACTCGAAAAAATGATGCTTCTGGCATTGCATCCGATAATCCAGAATTCCAAAACCGAACTTGGCGAAAGAACCGCGTTTTTGCTTTCTACGACCAAAGGAAACATTACGGCTCTGGAGTCGAACGATATCGGGAAAGCCCAATTGCACGATCTGGCGAAAACGGTCGCGAATTTCTACGGATTCAAGTCGGAACCGATTGTGGTTTCGAATGCTTGCGTGTCAGGCATTCTTGCGATTTCCGTCGCCAAACGTCTGATCCAATCGAATCTGTACGACGAAGCTTTCGTGGTCGCGGGCGATCTGGTTTCGGAATTCGTTTTGTCCGGATTCAATTCATTCCAAGCCATGAGTGACGCGCCTTGCAAGCCGTATTCGAAAAATCGCACGGGCGTTACTTTGGGAGAAGCCGCCGCGGCAGTTCTGGTCACAACCGATGAGTCCTACAAAAAAGCGAGAATTCTGGGCGATGGTTCCATGAACGATGCCAACCATATTTCGGGTCCGTCGCGCACTGGCGAAGGTTTGGTCTTGAGTGTGGAATCGGCGTTGAAAGAAGCGAATCTGCCGGTTTCCAAAATCGATTTCATTTCGGCTCACGGCACGGCGACTCCGTTCAACGACGAAATGGAGGCGATCGCGTTCAACAGGCTCGAGCTTCAGGACAAACCGCTTCACAGCCTAAAAGGTTATTACGGCCACACGCTCGGCGCATCGGGATTGCTCGAAACCGTGATCGGAATCGAGGCTTTGCAACAGAACAAATTGGTCGCCTCGGCCGGATTCGACGACATCGGCGTAAGCCAGAAAGTGAACGTCATAGAGAAAAACGAGAGTAAATTCCTGAGATATTTCCTTAAAACCGCTTCTGGTTTTGGAGGTTGCAATACGGCAGTGGTTTTTGAAAAAGAAGTGCGTTTTGGAGAATAATCTGTACATAAAATCATACGTTTCCATCGAGAACGGAAAAATTTCGATCGACGGAAAATCGGTTTTCGAATCGTCGAGTGAAAATGTATCCGAATTTTTGAAAGAAGGTTTGCGTCATTTCGCGATTCAATATCCGAAGTATTTCAAGATGGACAACCTGAGCAAACTGGCGTTTCTGGGTTCGGAATTGCTTCTGAAAGACAATGCCGATTCTGAAACTGCGCTTTTGTTCGCCAATTCGTCCTCGTCTCTCGACACAGACGTAACTTATCAGGAATCGATTGCCGACAAAGCCAATTATTTCCCGAGTCCGGCGGTTTTCGTCTATACGTTGCCCAACATCTGCCTTGGCGAAATTAGCATACGCCATGGGTTGAAAACCGAGAATAGTTTCTTTATATTTGGCGCGTTTAATCCGGATTTTTTCTTCGGATACGCTGAAAATCTGATAGAAACGGGCAAGGCCAAAAACGTGCTTTGCGGTTGGACGGAATTGTACAAAGAAGACTACAAAGCGTTCGTTTACCTGGTTTCATCAGACGGAAAAACCGAACACACAAAACAAAACATAGAACAAATTTATACGAATTGACATGGAAGCATTGAAACAAGAATTGAAAGAGAAGATTATCGCGGTTTTGAACCTTGAAGACGTGCAACCGTCGGACATTTCTAACACAGACGCGCTTTTTGGCGACGGACTTGGTCTGGATTCGATCGATGCTTTGGAGCTTATCGTTTTGCTCGACAAAGATTACGGAATTAAGCTTACAGATCCGAAAGAAGGGAAAACTATTTTCCAGTCAATCGATACGATGGCGGCTTACGTGGAGGCGAACCGCACGAAATAAGACGCGCTGCGCTTTAGACACGTTTCACTTTAGACACGCTTCGCTTTAGACCGCGGGACGTAAATGACGATATGAACAAAGGAGTTGCGATTACGGGAATGGGAATCATTTCGGCTATTGGGAACAATGTCGAGGAGAATTTCCGTTCGCTTGTTTCTTCCGAAAAGGGAATTTCGAAAACCGACAACATCGATACGATCCACAAGGACGAGATCATGTTCGGCGAGATCAAGAAATCGAGCGACGACTTGATTGCCGAATTGGGTTTGCCAGCCGATAATAATTTCACGAGAACGGCTTTGCTTGGCGCTTTTGCGGCGAAACAAGCAGTTGAGAATGCGGGAATTTCGGATGTAAACGAATACAAAACCGGCTTGATCAACTCGACTTCTGTCGGCGGAATGGACACGACCGAAAAGCATTATTACGAGTATTTCGAGAATCCGGACACGGTGAAATTCATCGCGGCTCACGACGGTGGCGATACTTCACAGAAAATTTCCGAAATCATCGGTTTGGAAGGTTTCGTGACGACGATTTCTACAGCTTGTTCTTCGGCGGCGAATGCGATCATGCTTGGCGCGCGAATGATCAAAGCCGGAAAACTCGACAGAGTAATCGTTGGCGGCACCGACGGATTGGCCAAATTCACGATCAACGGTTTCAAGACCTTGATGATCTTGACCGATTCGTACAACACGCCATTCGACAACGACAGAAAAGGCCTGAATCTGGGTGAAGCCGCGGCTTTCCTGGTTTTGGAATCGGACGAAATTGTCGAGAAAGACGGCAAAAAAGTGCTCGCGAGAGTTACGGGTTATGCCAACGCAAACGACGCGTATCACCAAACGGCTTCGTCCGAAAATGGCGAAGGCGCGTTTCTGGCGATGCAAAAGGCGTTCAAGGTTGCTGATCTAGATCCGACGCAAATCGATTACATCAACATGCACGGAACTGCGACTCCGAACAACGATTTGAGCGAGGGTCGCGCGGTTGCCCGCATTTACGAAGGCAAGAACGTTCCCGACTTTTCGTCCACGAAGGCTTTTACGGGACATACTTTGGCCGCTGCGGCAGCGATTGAGGCGGTTTACAGCGTTTTGGCGATCCAGAATGGCGTCGTTTATCCGAACCTGAATTTTAAGACCAAAATGGCCGAGTTCGACCTTGTTCCGCAAACTGAAATCAAACACAAAAACATCGATCACGTGTTGTCGAATTCTTTTGGATTTGGCGGCAATTGTTCGACCGTAATATTTTCTAAGAACTGATGGCAAAAACGTACATAAACGGCATCGGATGTGTTTCAGCACAAGCCACGAGCGACGGTTTTCCATCGGAATTCACCATCGACGAAAACGCGAATTTCCTCGAACTCGTCAAACCGGAATACAAGGATTATTTCTCGCCGATCGCTTCCCGAAGAATGGCGAAAGGCGTCAAAAACGGCATCGTCGCGTCGACTTTGGCCATGAAAGAAGCCGGAATCGAGAATCTCGACGCGATCATCACGGGAACGGGAATGGGTTGCATCGAAGATTCGGACAAATTCCTCAAGGCGATTATCGACAATGGCGAGCAATTTCTCACGCCAACGTCGTTTATCCAATCGACGCACAACACGGTCGCTTCTACGATTGCGATCAATCTCGGTTGCAAAGCGTACAATTTTACTTACGTGAACGGAGCTGTTTCGTTCGAATCGGCTTTGGTTGATGCCAAATTGCAGTTCGACGCAGATGAAGTTTCGAACGTTTTGGTAGGCGGAATCGACGAAATGACCGAATACACCAAGTCGCTTTTCAAACTCGCGGGCTTTATCAAACCTGACGAATCCGGGCCGCACAAAGTTTTGCCTTCGCATACGAAAGCCACAGTTTTCAGCGAAGGCGCGACTTTTTTTATGTTGTCTGACACAAAATCAGAATCGACTTATGCCGAATTGGTCGACATTGAAACGATCAACAAACTCGAGGTTTCGAACGTCGGGCAAAAAGCGATCGACTTTTTGAAAGCCAACAATTTGACGCAACACGACATCGACGCTGTAGTTCTAGGATTTGACGGAGACGTGGAATTCGACGAGTATTACAAGGAATTGGCGCGCGAATTCGCGTTCACGCCTCAAGTTTACTACAAGCACGTTTCGGGCGAGTACAACACGGCTTCGGCTTTTGGATTGTATGTGGGCGCGAACGTTTTGAAAAATCAGGAAATTCCGCAGCAATTGAAGGTGAACGAGGTCGAAAAACCGTCTTATCACAAGATTTTGCTTTACAACCAATATCGCGGCATCGATCATAGTTTTACGCTGATTTCAATTTAATTATTGAACAAGAAGTTCATTTGGAAAACCTTAATGCCCTTAATTATCTTAATGGTTCAAAAAATTAATGGTTGAATCGTTTGAAATATTTAACCATTAAGAAGTTGAGAATAGTTAAGCTGAATGTAGCCGAAATGGTAACTCGATGAAGCACAGAATCGTAAATATCACGTTTGCCGCAACCGCAATCACATTGGCTCTTTTGAGCCTTTTTGCGTCTTTGAGCTGGTGGTTTTTCGGATTGGCTTTGATTGTTTGGTTGACGATTGTCGTCGTCGGATCGGCTTGGATTGGCAGTAATTATCACGTAAAGGCGTATTGCTCGAATCCGTCGGAAACCGAAAACAAAATCACGATCACGTTCGACGACGGCCCGAGCGAATTCACTCCAAAAGTTCTCGAATTAATGGAGAGATTCGATGCGAAAGCGACTTTTTTCTGTATCGGAAAAAACATTGACGCGAATCCCGATATTTTTCGTCAGACGTTCGAAAAAGGCCACATCGTAGCCAATCACAGTTATTTTCACGGAAAGGATTTTGACTGGAAAAAAGCCTCGGAAGTTTTATCAGAATTGGAACAAACGAATGCGTCGATCGAGAATTTTTCTGGTAAAAAGGCCAAATTTTTCCGACCGCCTTATGGTGTGACGAATCCGTCGATCGCAAAGGCTTTGAAACAAACCAAACAGTTCGTGATTGGCTGGAATATCCGTTCGATGGACGGCGTGAGCAAAGATGAAAACGCGATTTACGAACGAATTGTGCGTCAATTGAAACCCGGCGCGATTATCTTGATGCACGACACTTCGCAAACCACAGTGAACGTTTTGGAACGCTTATTGTTAACTTTGCGCGAGAAAAATTTTACAATCGTTCCTGTAGACAAACTGCTCGGATTGAACGCTTATGAAGAAGATTAGCCTTTTACTTTTGTTTTTTGTCGGAATTTCGGCCTTTGCGCAAGATGCGATGAACGCGTCGGAAATTGCCGAATTCAAGAAAGACGTTAACGCGGCATCGGCCAAAATCAAGACGATGACGACCGATTTCGTCCAATATAAACACATGGATTTTCTGTCGAAAGACGTGGAAACTTCGGGCAAAATGGCGTTCAAAGAGCCGAATTCACTGGCTTGGCAATACAAGAAACCGTACAATTACTCAATTGTTTTCAAAGGCGGAAAAATCTACATCAACGACGAAGGCAAAAAAAGCCAGATGGACGCGAAGTCGAAC
>JBCNQO010000140.1:0-5514 GCA_039592825.1 Flavobacterium sp. | reverse complement strand
GACGGAAATACGCACAAACTATCCGATTACAAAGGCAAAAAGCTCATCGTTTTCTTTTATCCGGCGGCGAGCACGCCAACTTGCACGGTCGAGGCCTGCAATCTTCGCGACAATTATTCCGAACTCAAGAAAAAAGGTTTTGAACTTTTGGGAGTAAGCGCCGATACCAAAAAGAAACAGGCGAATTTTATCGCGAAAAACAATTTGCCGTTCCCGCTTTTGGCCGACGAAGACAAAGACGTCATCAAAGCGTTCGGCGTTTGGGGACCGAAAAAGTTCATGGGACGCGAGTTCGACGGCATTCATCGCACGACTTTCGTGATTGATGAGAATGGCTTGATTTCTAAGGTTATCGAGAAGGTGAAATCTAAGGAGCATGCGGCTCAGATAATTGATAATTAACAATTAACAATTAATAATTGGGTACGACCGACATTTTGTTGTCGTACTCTTTGGCAGAAAATCTTCTTTAGATTAATGTTTAAACAAAAAAGAGAACCATTTCGATTCTCTTTTTTTTTATATCTGATTTGTCTTTCGACCAACGTGTTTAATTCGTCTCTTCCAGAATCTTGTTCGGATCGTACCCGAAAAGATAGTGTTGCTTGATGAGTTCCGCGATACCTTTTGGCAGCATTTCTTCCCAACCCGGTTGTCCGCTTGTGATCATTTTGAGGACGGCTCTCGAGAATACCTGAAGGTTGTCTGGGTCGAAATCTTCTATGTCCATCACTTTTCCGTTGAACTTGAAGAACTTGTAAAGCTCTTTCATTCGCGGATGTACCTTGAGGTTTTCGGAATTCACGATTTCGCCTTCTTCGTCCAGCATCGGGTACAAGAAAACCTTGAGATCGCGATAGAACAGTTTTCCGAAAGCTTCGAGGATTCCACCGCTCAAATGGCGATAGTATTTCTCGTCGAAAATATCTACGAGGTTGTTCACGCCCATAGCCAATCCCATACGGGCTTTGGTGTAGTTCGAGAAGTATTCGACCACTTTGTAGTATTCCTGGAAGTTCGAGATCATCACCGTTTGACCCAATGAACACAGCAATTCGGCTCTGTCCATAAAGTCTCTTTCGTCGATTTCACCGTCTGAACGCAGGTTCGAAAGCGTAATCTCGAAAATCACCAAAGTGTTGTCTTTCTCGACTTTGTTCTCGTCGAGGAACATTTTTAGCGACTTCTCGTACATGTCCATATTCACGACCGTTACGGGACGGAACCTGCCGCGAAGCGCGAGAATGTTCTTTTTGTAAAGTACGGCGGCCGGCAAAATGTTGTTTCCTTCAGGATCGAACATTACGGCGTCTGTCATGCCGTTTTTCACCAATTGCAAAGACATCAAACGGTTGTCTACGTCGGCGAAACGCGGCCCGGAGAAGTTGATCGTATCGATTTCCAACTGGTCTTTGTCCAAATGGTCATACAGATAACGCAACAATTTCTTCGGGTCGTTGTATTTGTAGAACGCGCCATAAATCAGGTTCACGCCAAGAATACCGAGGGTTTCCTGTTGCAAACGCGCGTCTGTTTCCTTGAATCGGATGTGGATGATGATCTCGTTGTAGTCTTCGTCCGGCTCGAGTTGGTATTTGATGCCGACCCAACCGTGACCTTTGAACTGCTTGGCGAAATCGATCGTGGCGACCGTATTGGCGTAAGAGAAAAAGATCTTGTTCGGATGTTTTTCGCGTCCGAGGCGTTTCTCCATGAGCATTACCTCGTGAGAAAGCATCTTCTTGAGTCGGCCTTCGGTCACATAGCGACCGTCGAGTTCCGATCCGTAAATCGCGTCCGAAAAATCTTTGTCGTAGGCAGACATGGCCTTTGCGATCGTCCCCGAAGAACCGCCAGATCGAAAGAAGTGGCGAACCGTTTCCTGACCTGCACCGATCTCGGCGAAAGTCCCGTAAATGTTCTCGTTGAGGTTGATGCGTAACGCTTTGTCCTTGATAGAAGGTATTTGCTCTATGGCCTTGTCACCCTTAAGGGTAAAACCGTCATCTCTTAGCATAATCGTTGAAATTCCCTGCAAAGTTAAATAAAAATGCAACGGATAGAAACTGAATACTCTTATTTTTGTGTAAAATTGACCGATAAGGATTTTGGTTTCCTTAACGGAATTTCCGTCCGAAAGCGACTATTTTTGTATCAAACTTCATTCCACTTATGTACGTACGTTTTTTGGGTACGGGAACTTCCCAGGGCATTCCGGTCATCGGTAGCGACCATCCGGTTTGCCACAGTCTCGATCCTCGCGACAAAAGGCTTCGCGTCTCGGTTTGGATCCATTGGGAAAACCATTCGTTCGTGATCGATTGCGGACCCGATTTCCGTCAGCAGATGCTCACCAGCGGTTGCCAGAAAGTCGACGGAATCCTGTTCACGCACGAGCACGCCGACCATACTGCGGGTCTCGACGACATCCGTCCGTTCAATTTCAGGCAAGGCCATGTCCCGATTTATGCGCATTCCCGCGTGATGGACAATCTGCGAAAGCGTTTCGACTATATTTTTGAGGAAGAGAATAAATATCCGGGCGCGCCTTCGGTAACTCCAATAGAAATCAGAAATGACGAACCTTTTGCCATTGGCGCCAAAATGGCGGTTCCGGTAGAGGTTTGGCATGCTAAGCTTCAGGTTTTTGGTTTCCGCGTTGACGATTTCGCTTACCTGACCGATGTGAAGTTCATCGAAGAACAGGAAATTCAGAAGCTTTTCGGGCTTAAAGTGTTGGTCGTGAACGCACTTCGCGAAGAAGCCCACGAAAGCCATTTCAATTTGCAGGAAGCGCTCGATTTCATAAATTTGGTGCGGCCAGAGCGCGCTTATCTCACGCACATCAGCCATACCATGGGATTCCACGCCGAAGTCGAGAAGAAGCTTCCGGCCAACGTTTTCCTGGCTTACGATAACCTAGAAATCTCCATTTAAGATGAAAAAATCGCTTTTCCTTTACCTGTTCGTGCTGGCCGCGATCATGAACGTTTTCACGTATGCCTATTTTTCGAAAGAAGTCAAATCGGAAAACGCGAGAATGGAAGCCAAGGTCAAAAAGGCCAGCGACAGCACGCTCGTGATGTACAACCAATTGGTAGACGAAGCTTATTTCTCGCTGGCGCACAACGAGAATGCCCAGGATTATCTCGAAACCTACGATTACCGCAAACTCACGGTCGACCTGAATTCAACGATCATGGACATGAACGACAATCCGAAAGGCAATGCGCTCATTCCTTATGACAAGATTGGCGACCAGAAGTTCATCATCAACAAGATCAAAGTCTTGAACCACCGTTGGATCATCGCCGATTTCAGCGACGGGAAACACTGGGGCGAAGTGCTTTTGAAATACTTTATAGAAGGCGACAACAAGTTCACTTTTGAGCGCATCGATTCACAGTTGTATCAGGCGCAGCAAAAGGATTCGGAATAATTATTTCTCCAAAAGCCAGTTCCTGAAATCGAAGAAATTCTGTGGCGCGACACCGTGTCCTACGGGATATTCCTTGTAGACCGACGCGATTCCCAGATTGTCCAGAAACGGTTTTGACTTTCGCGCCCAATCGACTGGAACGACTTGATCGACCGAACCGTGAGAACTGAAAAAGCGCAGTTTCCCGAAGTCGTTCTGGGCGTAATCATCCACAAAAATATCTTCGTTCAAGTAGCCGCTCAAAGCCGCAACCTGCTTGATTTTCGTCGGATAAGACAAAGCCACGGCATAGCTCAAAATCGCGCCTTGGCTGAAACCGACGAGTGTCACATCTTTTTCGTCAATCGGATATTCAGAAAGCAACTGATCAATCAAACTTACAATGATTTCGCGCGAATTCCGGGCTTGGTTCAAGTCTGAAAAACGCTTTTCATCTGCCGTGAAATCAATCGCATACCAAGCATAAGACGATCCGTAACCGCCAAGCGAATAAGGCGCTCGGGCCGAAATCACGTAGTATTCTTCTGGTAATTCGGACGCGAATGAGAAAAGATCTTCTTCATTGCTTCCGTAACCGTGCAACAACAGCAAAAGCGGGTTTTTGTCGCGTTTTACCTTTGGCTCGCGAACAAGATAGTGTATCGAATTTTCCATTAGATTTTGCTCAGGAATTTTTGAAAGAATTTGCCCAAAAGCGGCACTGGAACCATTTCACCTTTTGCTGCGGTGATAAGTCCGTAAGTCCACAAAACCGAGATGAAAATATACATCGGTCCCGTAATCATCCAGCTTCCGAAAGGAGCGAGCACCATTCCAAGAAAGATGAAAAGAAGCGATAGTCCAATTGATTGGCGAATGTGGAAAGCCGCAAAAGGATTTTTGTCTTCGGAATTCATCGAAAGCGCGATAAGTGCTCCAACCAGCAAAATATAACTCGTGATCGCGGCGGTTTTGCCTTTCTCTACGACTTCGTTCATGATAAGATAAGTTGTGAATTGTTGAAAATCCCGTACACTTTCCCTTTTTGTTTTTCGCCAAGGAATGCCGAGTTTTTCGATTTTGAGAGGATGTTTTCTTTGGTGAACACAGACGTTCCTTCGGTCGTGAAAAACGTCAGATCCGCTTTCGATCCTTTGGCGATTCCATGGGATTCTATTCCGAAAATCGCTTTCGCGGACGTTAGTTTAGAGACGATAATTTCTATAGGAAGCACATTCAAAAGCGCCCCGAATGCCGACTCCAGACCGATCGTTCCGTCTTTGGCCAAATCGAATTCCATCTTTTTGTGTTCGATGTCTATCGGATTGTGATCGGACGTTATCGTATCGATGATTCCGTCTTTTACGGCTTTCACCAAGGCTTTCCTGTCTTGTTCGGTTCTTAGCGGCGGCGACACTTTAACGCGTGTGTCGAAACCGTTGAGTTTGTCGTCCGTTAGAGTCAAATGATGTACCGAAACGCTGCAAGTCACGTTCAGTCCTTTAGATTTGGCCTCTTTTATGAGTTGGACGGACTTTGGAGTGGAAACCGTCGGAATGTGCATTTTACCGCCGGCGTATTCGAGCAAATAGAGATTTCTCGCGATCACGAGTTCTTCGGCCAGATTCGGGATTCCTTTCAAGCCAAGTTTCGTAGCGTTGATGCCTTCGTTGGCGATTCCTTTTCCGCGAAGGCTCGATTCCTGTGCGAAAGCGATCACCAAAGCGTCAATGTCTTGGGTGTACTGAAGCGCCAATTTGAGCAAGTTCGCGCTTTCCATATTTTTGGCATAGTCGCCGAAAGCCATCGCGCCCGCGTTTTTCATGTCGAGCAATTCCGCCAGATCGTTTCCTTCGGATTTCATCGTCAAAGCGCCAATCGGATAAAGATCGACCGCATTTCCGTTTGACTTGGTTTTTACGAGATTCACTAAAGCCTGATTGTCGATGATTGGCAAAGCGTTCGGTTGCAAAGCCACGGCCGTAAACCCCGATTTTGCCGCGACCGAAAGCCCGTTGGCAATGGTTTCCCGGTCGTCGTAACCCGGATCGCCAAAACACACGCTCGAATCGAACCAACCTTCAGAAACGCCCAGG